>JANMSA010000121.1:0-6170 GCA_031388865.1 Acidobacteriota bacterium
TGACAACCGACAACCGACAAACCGACATCCGCGAAGCCAGCCCTACCGTCCGTGCCGGGCCTACATCCACGGCTCGTCGGCGGTTGGCCCGTAGATCGACGGGACCTTCCCGCCGGCCATGCGCAGATATACCGAGAACTGTCCGCGGTGATGGATCTCGTCGTGGAGCAGGAACCAGATCCAGTTCATGCGGGTCAGGGTGCCCATCGTCTTCGGAGCCGTGAAGAAATGCACGTTCTCTGCGAGCTGCTCTTCAGACGCGGAAGCGATGAGAGCGCGAAACTCACGGTGCGCGTTCTCGATCCCGGCCAGGAGTTCATTCCAGTTGTCCGGCGGCGGCGGGGGAGCGCCACCGGCTGGGACGCCTTTGGCAAACTCGTCATTCCATACCTTCGTGCCGAGTCCGCGCTCCATGGCGAAGGTCCATGCGAGCTGGCGCGCGGAGTTGGACTTCGGGTGAGGACGGAGATCTAGCTGGTCCTCGGGATAGGCGCGGAGAACGCGCATCGTGGTCTCGTGCTCCCTGTCGTAGGTCTCTAGAAATACCTGTTTGGATCGCGACATGATCAGTCTCCTCGAACGAATCATATCCGCCGGAAGCAGGTCTCCGGTGTCCGGCGACTCCGCGCGCGGTGGCGCTACACTTCCCGCGTGCCTAAATGGGTGAAGGTGGTCCTGATCGTCGTGCTGGTGGGCTTCGTCGCGCTCGTCGCAGGAGTGATCGTCGCCGCGCGATGGGTACGCATCAAAGGCGCGAGGCTGCAGGAACAGGGCAAAGTGCTGGTGTCCGAGGCGGAGGAGTTCGGTCGGGGGAAAGAGGCGGGGGTCTGCGTGGCGGAGTCTCTGAGGCGTCTGCAGACCTGCCCCGGCTTCATTTGCGAAGCAAAGGTGAAAGTGTTTCTCACGAGCTGCCTTCAAAGCGCCGATGAATCGACGGAGCTCTGCAACGGCGTTCCTTCGCCCAAAGAATTGATGGATGGGGCGCGGTGGCAGATGGCGGAATGCCAGCGTCGCGGATTTGCGGGAACCGATCAGCGTTGCATGCGCACGGTGAGCACGGTGCAGATTCACTGCGCACAGTGATGGGACTCGCTTGGGTCAGACCGGGCTCTCTCTCGAACGTGTTGTCAGTTGTCAGTTGTCAGTTGTCTGTAGGTTCTCGCGATGAGCCCCTGGCTTCGCGAGTGCACCTCTCGCGAAGAGGCCCGGACAACCGACAACTGACAACCGACAACCGGTCTGACCCTATCGGAGCGGCCTGAAGCCGACCTCGCTGACGGGCTCACGGTTGCGATCGAGGCGTACCACGATCCACGCGGTGCCGCGTCGCTCCACCTCGATGACGATCGAGGCCCATATGCCGTCGGTGGGATTCTCGGCCCAGCGGAAACGCAATCCCGGCCATTCCAGCTCCGGGACGCCCGCCTCACGCAGGTGCGCCTCCGCCATCTCGATGAGCTCCGGACCGCCCACGTGATCGCATGGCATGTCGCTTATGCTATCGCGCACCATGAGCGACGACATCCATTCGTTCGCGCGGCCCGGCGAAGCTGTGGTTCGCCACCTCGCTCTGGACCTCGCAGTCGATTTCGATCGCGAGCTGCTGACTGGCTCGGCGACCCTGACCATCGACAGGAATTTTGACGCATGCGAACTCGTGCTCGACATCCACGGACTGGTGATCGGTCGTGTGACCCTCGACGACGGCAGCGCTGCACGATTCGTGATCGGCGACCCGAAGCCGCACCTCGGCAGTCCACTCACGATTCAGCTGCACCCGGAGACGCAGTCAGTCAGGATCGACTACGCGTCGGCGCCAGGCGCGGCGGCGCTGCAGTGGCTCTCGCCGGAACAGACTTCTGGCGGGACGCATCCGTTCCTCTTCACCCAGTCGCAAGCCATCCTCGCGCGCACCTGGGTGCCGATCCAGGACTCGCCCGGCGTGCGCTTCACCTACGACGCCACGATCCACGTGCCGCCGGGACTGATGGCCGTCATGAGCGCAGAGAACGCGACCGGCCTCAGCGCGGATGGCGTGTATCGCTTCCGGATGCCGCAGGCGATCCCAGCGTACCTGCTGGCGCTCGCCGTCGGCGACCTCGCGTTTCGCTCCCTCGGCCGCAACAGCGGCGTATGGGCGGAGAAGCCGATGATCGAGGCCTCCGCGTACGAGCTCGCGGACACGCAGAAGATGATCGACGCGGCGGAGAAGCTGTATGGGCCGTACCGCTGGGGCCAGTACGACGTACTGGTGCTGCCGCCGAGTTTTCCTTTTGGCGGAATGGAGAACCCGCGGCTGACTTTTGCGACGCCTACGATCCTCGCCGGTGACCGTTCGCTGGTCAGCCTCATCGCTCACGAGCTGGCGCATTCGTGGTCCGGCAACCTGGTGACGAACGCGACGTGGAGCGACTTCTGGCTCAATGAGGGATTCACGGTGTACTTCGAACGCCGGATCATGGAAGAGATCTCCGGACGTGAATACTCCGAGATGCTCGCTCTCCTCGGGCGTCAGGATCTGGAGGCGACTGTCGCCGAGCTTCCCCCGCGCGACACGCATCTGCTCCTGGATCTGACCGGGCGCGATCCTGATGAAGCCGCGACGAAGCTTCCGTACGAGAAGGGGTACTTTCTGCTGCGCCTGCTCGAGGAGAGCGTCGGACGGGGGCCGTGGGACGCGTTCCTGCGCGATTACTTCGACCGCCACGCTTTTCAATCCGTGACCACGATCGAGTTCGTGAACGAGCTGAGAGGCGCGTTTCCGCAACTGGAGACCAGGGTGGACGTGAATCGATGGATCAAAGGCCCCGGGATTCCCGACAACGCTCCGGTGGTCCGCTCAGACGCGTTCGTGAGGGTGGGGGAGCAGGTTCGCGCGTTCGAGAGCGGCACTCCCGCCGCGCAGCTGGCGTCGGGCCACTGGTCTACCCATGAGTGGATTCACTTCCTCCGCCACCTTCCGGCGGAGCTCACCCGTGAGCAGCTCAGTGACCTCGATGCGGCGTTCGGGTTCACGGTCAGCGGCAATTCCGAGATTCTGCACGAGTGGCTGCTGCAGGCCCTCGAGCACGAGTACGAGCCGGCGTACGACGCGCTGGAACGCTTTCTCCTGCGTCAAGGCCGCCGCAAGTTCCTCAAGCCGCTCTACCAGAAGCTCGCTGAGACTGGGGAAGGCTACCAGCGCGCGCGCGCGATCTACGCCAGAGCGCGGCCGCTGTATCACCCGGTTTCGTATCGGGCGATCGACCAGATTCTGAGGTGGAACGGATAGCAGTTTCAAAAGGGCCTGGCGATGGGGAAGCAGCGCGGCGCCGCACACGGATGACACTCTCGACAGGCGGTCGACTCGGCCTTTATGAGCTCGTTTCGCAGATCGGTGCGGGCGGGAGGCCTCCTGACAGCTAACAGGCAAGAGGCGGGCTACACCGACTCGGTCACGTTCACGCCCAGCGTTCGCTTCAGCAACCTGCGGAAGGGGCGGCTGTTCTCGCGCAGCCAGTCGTAGCTGCGCTTGACGCGCGGGCGCGACTCCACGAACACGATTGCAGCGCGCTTGCGTGCTTTGGCGCCGCCGCCGATCCAGCGCACCTCGCGCTTGCGTTGCACGTCGAGCGCTTCGCCGAGCTCCGTGTAGAACTCCGTGTCGTAGCGGAAGTACATGTTCTTCAGCCAGCACAGGCCGTCGGTAACGCACTGCTCCTTGAGGATGCCGAAGCGTTTCGGTGTGTACGGAACCTTGTTCTTCGTCACGAGCACTTCGCGCATCTCGTCCCGCATCTGCGTGAATGCCGGCCCGTTCCAGTGCTCGCCGAACGTCTGGCCGTCGTGGATGTTGCCGAGCGGTTTCACGTTGGGATTGAGCAGCAGACAGCAGGGGCGGATGTCGCCGTTGCCGGTGATGGCGGCGGTATACCAGGCGAAGAAGCAGCCGCCGTTCTCGTTCTTGAAGGCCGGGGATTCGGGATACGCGTTGTGCGCAGGCGTCCCTACGCGGTCGCGCACCACCCAGAGCATCTCGTTCCAGCCCTGCACTGCGAAATCCATCTGCAGGAGATGACGGTCCTGGTCGCGGCGAAGGATTTCCTCGACCAGGGGCATGGCGGCGTCGCGATCGCTTTTCTCGAGGAGGATTTTCTGATCGATCCGTTCGTTCGGGATCTCCAGCACCGCGTTGATGCCGATGCGATCGGGCGCGAGCTCGCGGCCCAGCTCGTACATCTCCACGAGCTGATGCGCGTTGCTCTTGTCGAGCAGGAACTGCACGACGATCGACGGAAAGATGGACTCCCCGCGCACGGCCAGCAGATTGCGGATGTTCTCCAGCACCTTGTCGAACAGCGCCGGCTTGACCTGCATCATGCGCGCGTAGTCGGCGGCGTTGACGGCGTTGAGCGAGAAGATGACTTCGCGCGCCTGATTCGCCACCAGGCGCTTCGCGACTTCCGTGGTCAGCGCGACGCCGTTGGTCGTGAGGTTGTCCACGACGATGTTCTTCGTGGCCAGGTAGTCCATGACGTTCAGAACGTCCCGATGAAACAGCGGATCCCCACCCCCCGACAGCCGCACCGACTTCAGCCCACCCTCGGCCAGCTCATCGATGAGATCGGTGAGCTTCGGCAGCGGAATCGACTCTTTGGTGCGCAGGTCCTGCTGATTGCAGAAGTAGCAGGCGACGTTGCAGCGATCGGTGAGATCGAGCTCCACGTGCACGGGACCTTTCGTCGGCCTGTTGGCGGCGATGGCATCGATGATCTCGCGTTTCCGCAGGCGCGACACCTCCGCCCAGCCGTGGGTTCCTCGCATGATTTGGCCTCTCAGTTTATCCCGGCGAAGACGCGGGATCCCGGGTGCCCTCTCGATTCGCATTCCACAGGCGTTGCCCTCCCGGTCGGACGAAACGGAGAAGGGGAGGGCTTACTTCCCTTTGGGGGACGTTCCCAGGGAAAAGCCGCAAGCGTCTCTCCGGGGTGGCCAGGCCGGCGCTGATCGCTCCGTCACCGCGATGCTCGTCGCCCGAGGAGGTCACCAGATCAAGCGCCCGTGAACTTCGCCGCGCGCTTTTCGAAAAATGCGGCCATCCCCTCCGCGGCATCGGCGGACTGGAAGCAGCGCAGCTGGTGCTCACTCTCCAGCTCGAGTTGCGTCCGGAGATCGTTCGCCTCCGAGGCGTTGAGCGCGCGCTTGATTCCAGCGACGGCCAGCGGAGGCGCGTCTGCGAAACTCTGCGCCACCTCCCCGATGGCTGCAGCGAGATCTGCAGCCACACGATCGACGAGGCCTATGGCCAGCGCCTCGACGGCGTCCACCATCCTGCCGGACATCAGGATTTCCATGGCGCGGCTGCGACCGACGAGCCGCGGAAGGAGCCAGGTCCCACCCCAGTCGGGGTGCATCCCGATGCGCACGAAAGACTGGCTCAGCTTCGCCTGCTCGGCGGCGATGCGATAGTCGCATGCGAGAGCGAGACTGCATCCAGCGCCGGCGGCGACGCCGTTCAGCGCCGCGATGACGGGCTTGGGCATGCCGGCGATCTGCAGGATGATGTCTCGCCCAGCATCGAGGAGCTTTCGGAACGAGCCGGTGTCGCCACTGGTCTGCAGACTGCGCATGTACTCCACGTCGCCACCGGCGCAGAATGCGCGCCCGGCTCCGGTGATCACCACTACACGCACGTGAGCGTCACGCTCGCATTCGCGCAGAGCTTCCAGCAGGTCTTCGCGCATCCGCCCGCTGAAGGCGTTGAGCTTGCCGGGACGGTTGAGAGTGATGGTGGAGACGGCGCCGGGTGTTCGTTCGATCAACATTTCGGTGAGTGTATCGAGTCTTCGAGTCTTCGAGTCTTGGAGTCTTGGAGTCTTCGAGTCTTCGAGTCTTCGAGTCTTCGAGTCTTCAAGTCTTCGAGTCTTCGAGTCTTCGAGAGGACGAGCCTTCGAGGGGCCGAGAGTCATAGGCTCATGCAGAGGCTCAAAAAGGGAGTCAGGCGTTTCCCTTTTGCGACCTCTGCGACTATGAACTCCTTGAAGACTCGAAGACTCGAAGACTCGAAGACTTGAAGACTTGAAGACTTGAAGACTCGAAGACTCGAAGACTCGAAGACTCGAAGACTTGAAGACTCGAAGACTCGAAGACTCGAAGACTCGAAGACTCGAAGACTCGAAGACTCGAAGACT
>JANMSA010000155.1:0-2384 GCA_031388865.1 Acidobacteriota bacterium
TACCCGACCTCGTGGTTCGTGCCGATCGATTTGCCCACAAACGTTGAGCAAGCAATCCTCGAGTTGGTCGAGCACTGACTCTGACGCCCAACTCCAGCGTGCAGCGGACGTGGCCCGCTGCGTTACCGAGGAAGTCGATGCAAAGCAGCGACAGCGTCAAAACCGTCACGAGAAAGACCCATGGGACCAGTGTGCTCCTGAGCTGAGAGAACTGCGAGGCTGGCATCAGGGTGGTCGTTCGAGTCATCGCATGCACCTAACGGTTCAAGCGTCAGCGGCGTGGCCCGCGACGCGAAAAGCTGCGGAGCTTGGAGCACGTCAGGGATGGGTCTTCCGATCGCCCATAACGGCGCGAGCGCGCGGAACGGCGGCGCACGAAGCGAACGCCGGCTGACTCGGCCACTGCAACCGACGGCAACGCGTCGCGGGTGTCCCGAGTTTCCCACTGTTTCGCGTCCGCTCTGGGGCTCTGAAACTCTGACAAGGACGACTCGAAACTCGAAGACACCTCCCGCGAGAAAAACTACCCCCCCGTCGTCGCGGACGCCACAGCCGCGGCTCCCGGGTCCCTGGTGTCGAGGAACTCCACCTGCACGCCTGGCTTCACGCGATGTCCCACTTCCGCGGCGTCCCAGTTGGTGAGTCGCACACACCCGTGCGAAGAGGCGTAGCCGATGGAGTCGGGCACCGCGGTGCCGTGAATTCCGAAATGTGGCTTGCTGAGCGCGATCCAGACCACGCCCACTGGGGAGTTGGGACCCGGCTTGAGATTCGCTTCCGGCTCATCATCCGGAACTTCGGCGAACAGCTTCGGCTGATAGTGAAACTGAGGATTGAAGACGATTCTCTTGATCTCCGTGGTCTCGTTCGGTGAGGGGTCGTATTTCGAGCCGAGCGTCGTCGGAGAGTGAAACACGAGGTTTCCGGCCGCGTCGAAGGCGTTGAAGGTGTTGCCCCGGATCGACACGACGATCTTCGCGATGTCGAGTTGATCCTGTGTGCGCGTTGGCCGCACATTGGGAACCCAGATGCGATCGCCGCTCCTGGCACTTGCGAGGCTCGCGTTGGGATTCAACTGCTCGAGAAACTCGGTCGTCGTGTGGAACTGCTCCGCAAGCTTTTCGACTACCGACTCGTAGCACAGACAGTCCAGCTTGGCTTTGTCATACATCTCCTCGGGGACGGTCACGAAGGGACCTTTGACGTCGTCCTCGGTGAGCGTGTGCTCGACCAGAGCCGGAACTCCGCCTGCTCCAGCCGCAAGCGCGCGGAACGTCGGCTCGTCCAGGGCTCCGGGCTCGGCGGCGTTGATTCCGCGGGATCGCTGGTACCACCACAACGCGATCGCCGAGTTCCTGCCCCAGCGGCCATCAAGAGGACCAACCGAGAAGTTCTGCCGGTCGAGGTACACCTGCGTCTTTAGAACGGATGGCCCGGCCACGTCGCCCTTGATCGGAACCACGACAGGCGCACTGTTCATCGCCTCAGGCGTCGCAGCCGTCTTGAAGGACTCCTGGCCATTCGCCATGAACGTCACATTGATCGGCGGTGCGGCCGGCACAGGCGGCTGGGTGGCGGGCCCCTTCACATTCTGAAAACCGCCGAGATTGCGCCACTGTTCGTCGAAACGCTCTTTCTCCCGCGCGGCCGGGTCTTCCTTCCCACGGAAAGGGACCGCGAACGCATCCCCCTGCGGGGCGGCGTTCGCTACGGCATCCTGCGTCTTCTCCGGGGCTTGTTTCACTTCCTGCTTCGAGCACGCGATCGTGAAGGCGAGGACCGTGGCGAGAACTATCGTCTGCTTCTTCATGAGGCCGATACAAAGCAAAGGTGTTGCCGAGGTACACTTTTTCCGCGCGTGATCACTTATCTCAAGGTCCGGAACCTCGCCATCGTCGAAGAGCTCGCCATCGAGCCCGGGCCCGGCCTCAACGTGCTGACGGGCGAGACCGGCGCCGGCAAGTCGCTCCTGATCGACTCGCTGGAGTTTTTGCGCGGCGCCCGAGGATCGACGGAGATGATCCGCTCCGGCAGCGATCGCATGACGGCCGAGGCGGTGATCCATCTGCCCGCGGCGCTGCGGCCGCAGCTCGATGAGCTTGGGATCGAGTGCAACGGAGACGACGGAGCGCTGGAGCTGATCGTGCGCCGCGAGATCACGGCCGGAGGCCGCAGCCGTGTGCTCATCAACGGCTCACCGCTCGCGGTGCGCGAGCTGGCCGCGGCCATGGACGCGGTGCTGGAGATTCACGGTCAGCATGAGTCGCATCAACGGGTGGCGGGACAGACGTACCGCGAGCTCGTCGATGAATACGGCGACCACGATGCCCTCCTCGCAGAAGTGCGCCAGGCGTTCCACGACTGGAAGCTGGCGGCAGACCAGC
>JANMSA010000180.1:0-2354 GCA_031388865.1 Acidobacteriota bacterium
AGTCGCCTGCGTTTGAGGTGTCATCCCGAGCGTGAGTCGAGGGACCTGTGTTGGGCGGGGCGACATGCATGAGCTCTTGATGCCCCTCCCGCCCCAGGTCCCTCGACCCGGGCGCTCGGGATGACAGCAGGAAATCGCACCTGAAGCCGGGGGTTAGGCGACAAACTCACCACCGCCCGTTTTCGGCGGAGAACATCACCTCGTAGACCTTGCGCGCCCAGCTGCGTTTTCCGAACTCGACCTTTCCTTCCGGGCGGAGCCATTCTTTGATGGGGAGGGTGAACCCCGTCTTTCGTCGCGAGCGGACTTCGGGCGGGAGTGGTGGACGGGGGGCGTTCGCGAGGAGACCTTTGCCGCGCCCAGTGCGTGTTACGAGAACAGGCGCAAGCCTGCGCAGCAGGTGCGCATCGACGAGCGGCACGCGGACTTCGAGCGAGTGGGCCATGCTGGCCCAGTCCATGTCCCGCAGCAGTTGATTGCGGAGATAGAGCGATGACTCCAGTGCGGCCACGCGCGCGTAAGGGTTGCCTGGATCGGGGGTGACTGCGTGCTCCAGGAGAGCGAGCAGGTCGAGCCTCTCCACTCCCTCGCGGGCGATGTCCGCTCCCAGCACCTCGGGCAGCTCAGAAACGAGGAAGCGGCCCCGCTTGACGAGGTACGCGCCAGCGTAGGACGAGCCGTGGCGGAGGATCTCGCCCATCTTGGGACTGATGTGCCGGCTGCGTTTTGCGAGCGCGGCGTTGAGACGGGCCACGCCTTCGCCGAGGCCGGGGACACGCGCGAGCACGGAAGTGACGGGCATCCAGCGGGGAATGTCGCGAAAGGAGGTGTAGCCGCCGAACAGCTCGTCGCCGCCCGTTCCCGACAGGGCCACTTTCAGTCCCGATTCTGCGGCCGCTTTGCTGATGAAGTAGCTGTTCAGTCCATCGACAGTCGGCTGATCCATCGCGGCGAAGATGCGCGGCAACTCGGCGCGAAAGTCCCCCACGCTCAGCTCGCGGATGGTGTGCCGGACGCCGTACTGCCGCGCGATGAGTGAAGCCAGCGGTGCCTCATCGTTGTCGCGGCCGCGGTACTCTTCGAAGCGGAGTGTCATCGTCTCCAGATCGGTCGCGCCGGATTCGCGGGCCAGGGCGACGATGGCGCTGGAGTCGATGCCCGCGGAGAGAAACGCGCCGACAGGCACGTCCGCGACCATGTGGTAGCGCACGGACTCGAGCAGCGCGTCGTGGACGAGCTCCTCGCGCTCGCGATCGGTCACGCGCAGGTCGCTCTCGACGGCATCGCGCAACGTTGCCGCGATCGAGAAGTACATTTGCGGCTCGTGGACTCCCCGCGCGTCCACCCAGGCGTACGAGCCGGCTGGCAGCGCGCGAATGGCGCGGTACATCGTGAACGGCTCGGGCACGGTGCCGCGCAGGAAAAATCCGGCCGCGGCCGCGGGATCGAAGCGCTTGTCGACCTGACCGCCAGCGATGAGTGCCTTCACCTGCGAGGCGACGCGCAGCGTGCCGGCGTCGTCTGCGTAGTAGAGAGGCTTGATGCCGTACGGGTCGCGCGCGAGAAGCATGCGCTGCTTCGCGCCATCCCACAGGATGATGGCGAACATCCCCCGTAGCTGGTTCAGCATCGTCTCCCCCCGCTCTTCATACAGAGACAGGAGGACCTCGGTATCCGATTGCGAGGTGAACGTACGCCCGCGCGCTTCGAGGCCCGCGCGGAGCTCGCGGTAGTTGTAGATCTCGCCGTTGAAGATGATGGTCAGTGCGCCGCGGCGCATCGGCTGCGCGCCGCCCGGAGAGAGGTCGATGATGGCCAGCCTGCGATGGCCGAGGCCTACTCTGCGGTTGGCGTCGATCCACTGATCCGCGGCGTCAGGTCCGCGCGAGCGCATGCACTCGCGCGAGCGCAGTAGTTCCTCAGCGTCGATCGGCGGAGAGCCCTCGCGCCAGGCGTAGATGGCGTTGATCCCGCACATGGGCGGAGTCTAGCAACTCACGCTTCGAATGAAGCTGTCATCCTACGGAGTGAAAACCTTCCCCGCGGTACGCGAGGCGATCGAGTTGAAGAAGTGGGACGAAGCCAATCGCGAGATCGCGGTACTGGCCAGGGTGCTGAACGGCTACGTGGAGTTGCTGGAGAAGTAGGCAAGGGCGTAGGACGAGGGACGAGGGGCGAGGGGCGAGGGACGAGGGACGAGGGGTTGAGAAACTCGGACGTTGGGCTTCCTCCCCTCGTCCCTCGCCTCTCGTCCCTCGTCCCTCCCTACTTCCTTGGCAGCATGTAGGTCACCTCGCCGCTTCTGGACATGCCCAGATCCTCGCGGGCGATGCGCTCGATGGCGTAGGAAGACT
>JANMSA010000192.1:0-2036 GCA_031388865.1 Acidobacteriota bacterium
CGTGGCGGCGCGCTGTGCGCATGTGCGGGCAGGGGTCGGGGTGGTCGCCAGCCAGAATGTCACTGACCCGGCGCTTGGCCCGCTGATCTTCCTCTTCCCTCTGCTGATCGCCGTCAGTTGCCTCTACACGAAGCAGCACTACGTGATCGACCTACCGGCGGGCGCGCTCGTCGGTTGGGCCACCTTCATCCTGTTCCGCATGATCAAGTGAGAGTCCGATGCGAACCACACTAGTGATTCTTTTCGCACCCGTATTGTTCCTGTCGAGCGCGTGTTCGATACACAAGCTGGCGGTGAACCAGATCGGAAACGCGCTGGCTGCCAGCGGAACGACCTTCGCGGCAGATGAAGACCCCGAGCTCGTCGGCGCAGCGCTCCCGTTCAGCCTCAAGCTGATGGAGAGCATTCTCGCCGAGAGTCCGCAAAACGCGCGTCTGCTCACGGCTACGGCCAGAGGATTCACGCAATACGCCTACGGCTGGGTGGGAGCGGACGCCGACCCGGCCGAGGCGGAGCGAGCGCAACGTCTCTATCTCCGCGCGCGTGACTATGGCTTGCGCGCTCTTGCTGAATCGATCGACAACTTTCGCGTGCGGCTGGCTTCCGATGCACACGCGGCAATGAAGCTGGCCAGGAAACGCGACGTCGAGGCCCTGTACTGGACTGCCTCCGCGTGGGCTCTGGCCATCTCCGGGTCAAAAGACGATCTGCAGCTCCTTGGCGATCTGGCGACCGTCGAAGCGCTCATTCGCCGCGCCGCAGAGCTCGACCCCTCGTTCGGCGACGGCGCCATCGACACGTTCCTGATGACTTACGAGGCTTCGCGCGCGGGCATTTCGAAGGAATCCGCATCGCGTGCGCACGAGCACTTCCACGCAGCCGTCGAGCGTTCCCGCAGTCTTTCGGCGAGTGTGTTCGTCGCCGCCGCCGAGGCGTTCGCTATTCCCGCCCAGAACCGTAGAGAGTTCGACGAGCTTCTACGCCGGGCCCTGGCCATCGATCCCGATGCGCGGCCAGAGCACCGCCTGGAAACCATGCTCTTCCGCCGCCGTGCACAGTGGCTTCTCGCACACGCCGACGACTTCTTCTTCGATGAAACGCCACAGGGAGAAAACCCATGAAATCAACGAAACCGTTCTGCGCCCTCGGCTTGACCGCGAGCATGATGTTCTACGGCGCCTCTCTTATGGCTGCACCGCAGACGGTCAAGCTCGGAACGCTCGCGCCGAAGGACTCTTCGTTCCACAAGATCCTCGTGAAAATGGGACAGGCGTGGGCCAGCAAAGGCGTTCACCTGAAGGTCTATCCGGGCGGCGTTCGCGGTGGCGAAGCGGAGATGGTTCGCCAGATGCGCATCGGCGCCCTCGACGCGTGCCTGCTCAGCGCGGTCGGCTTGTCGGAGATCGACCCAGGCGTGGAGGCGCTGCAGAGCATTCCGATGATGTTCCGTTCGCTAGCCGAGGTGGATCACGTCGGAGAGCGGCTCCGGCCGCGGCTCGAAAAACAGCTGCGGGGCCGCGCCTTCGTCGTGTTGTTCTGGGCGGATACGGGCTGGGTGCGATTCTTTTCGAAGGCGCCGGTTCACCGTCCTGACGATTTACGCAAGGCCAAGCTCTTCACATGGGCGGGAGATGTGACTACGGTCGACGCGTACAAGGTCGCTGGCTTCCGTCCAGTACCGCTCGAGACCAGCGATATCCTGCCCGCTCTCCAGACCGGGATGATCGACGCGGTACCGCTGCCGCCCTACGTCGCGCTGACGACGCAGGTCTTCATAACGGCACCACACATGCTGCAACTGGACTGGGCCCCCCTCGTCGGCGCACTGGTGATCAACGAAAAGTCCTGGGACCGGCTGACTCCCGACACGCAGCGTGAGCTGGCCCGCATTGCCGCCGCTACGGGCACGGAGATGAAGGCGCGCAACCGCGCGGAAAGCGATTTGGCGATCGAAGAGATGCGTAAGCGCGGACTTCGCGTGACCGTGGTTTCACCTGCCGCGGAGGCTGAGTGGCGGCGGGTCGCCGAGGGCGGAT
>JANMSA010000229.1:0-3396 GCA_031388865.1 Acidobacteriota bacterium
CCGTGATCCGGAGATAGCTCTCGCGGGTCGTGGTGGCGTAATTGCGGCGCACGAGCTCGTCGTGCAGGCGTTGCAGTAGCTGGGTCACAGACACCTCCTGTGACCACACGCTACGCTCTACGAGCTATTCAGGTGCCCGTCGGCCGCCGCGCCAGCGGCTTCGTTCAAGTCGCGCAGTGTTTACTAAAGATCGCCCCGCAGGCCATCGACGCGTCACACCAACGATGACGAGGGGCGTGGAGCATCGCGGCCGTAACCGCGTGGCGAATGGCCGTCGTCGGCGCTGATTGTCGCACTGCGCTCACCGAGGTCAAGGTTCGTCGCTGCGCTCCGGTGCGCTGGGATAAATCGATGAGGTGTTGCGAATGAAAGAGTCGTACGGTGAAGGGGGAGCGCCCCACACCGGCCCCGAGTCATGCGCCAGCGTCCGCAAGGGCGAGGGTGAAGCGTTGACAGGGGAAAGGACAGGCCGGGTATTCACCCGCGAAAGAGCGAACCTTCGGGACGCCGACGCCCTCGGAGCAGGCGGAAGGCCACATCCCGCCCGTCGCCATCGCCAGACGGACGGGAGTCCCGCGCGGTCTCAGACCCCGAGCATGTCCGGACACACCTTAGACGAGACCCAGGAGAGCCCAGGTCCGCTCGCTGTGGAGGACAGCGGGCCGCGTCGGGAAGTCGCACGACGTACGCCGACGATGCACGGACCTGGGCAGTCGGACAGCCCCGTAGTACCGCAGAAGTCTCCGAACAAGGCCGGACAACCGGCGGCGGAGGAGATGGAGGGAAGGGGGCTGGCCTCAGGGAACTCGCCTCAGCGTATCGCGCTCCGGACACAGAGCCGGGCGGGCGCGTCCACCGCGTTGGAGCGAGTACGGGAAGTGGCAACTCGGGATAGGAAGGCACGGTTCACAGCGCTCCTGCACCACGTCTACGACCCGGCCCGCCTGGAGGCCGCGTACTTCGCGCTGAAGCGAACCGCGGCGCCCGGTATGGACGGCGAAACGTGGCAGCACTACGGCGAACTCCTGGAGGCCAATCTCAGGAGTCTCGCTGACCGGCTGAAGCGTGGAGCGTATCGAGCGAAGCCGGTTCGGAGGGTGTACATCGCGAAAGCCGACGGAGGGCGCCGCCCGCTGGGCGTGCCCGCGCTGGAAGACAAGATTGTCCAGCGTGCGACGGTCGACGTGTTGAACGCCATCTATGAGACGGACTTCCTCGGCTTCTCCTATGGGTTCCGACCGGGGCGCGGTCCACACGATGCGTTGGACGCGCTCTACGTCGGGCTCTTCCGGAGACGCGTGAACTGGGTGCTCGATGCCGACATCCGGGGATTCTTCGATGCCCTCGACCACGGATGGCTGGTGAAATTCCTCGAGCACCGGATTGCAGACCGGCGCGTCGTGCGGCTGATTCAGAAATGGCTCAACGCTGGCGTGCTGGAGGATGGGACGCGGACATGGAGTGAGACGGGCACGCCCCAGGGCGGCAGTGCATCGCCGCTGCTGGCGAACGTGTACCTCCACTACGTGTTCGACCTCTGGGTCCATCGATGGCGGCGGACGCAGGCCCGTGGCGACGTGCTCGTCGTGCGGTACGCGGACGACTTCATCATGGGCTTTCAATTCCGTGACGATGCGGAACGGTTCCTTGTGGCGCTGCGCGAGCGCTTCGCGAAGTTTGCCTTGGAACTGCATCCCGACAAGACGCGGTTACTGGAATTCGGCACGTATGCCGCCGAACGCCGGAAACCGCGTGGACTCGGGAAGCCGGATACGTTCAACTTCCTCGGCTTCACGCACATCTGCGGGAAGCAGCGGAGCGGACGCTTCACGGTGCTTCGGCAGACGATGCGGAAAAGGCTGCAGGCGAAGCTGAGGGAGGTCAAAGCTGAACTCCGGCGTCGTCGGCACGACCCCGTCCCGGTAACAGGCGCGTGGCTGCGCGCCGTCATTCACGGGCACCTGCAGTACTACGCAGTCCCGCTGAACTGGCGGGCGCTGTTCACCTTCTGCGGCCAAGTCGAGCGTCTCTGGCACCGGGCACTCTCCCGGCGCAGTCAGCGAGGCTACGTCACCTGGGCGCAGATGCAGCGGCTCCGCTCGCGCTGGCTGCCTGCTCCGCGCATGGTGCACCCCTACCCGATCCACCGCTTCGATGGTCGTACCTGAGGCAAGAGCCCAGTGCGGGAAATCCGCACGCTGGGATCTGTGGAGGGGGCGCAGGGTGACCTGGTCCCTACTCCGACACCCGCGTGAGCGGGCTGCGGCCTTGACCACGGCTCCGCGCAGTGTCCCCGGGGCACTTGCAGCCGGCCTGGTCGGTGCCTTCTCTGGGCGGTCGCGGGGGTGACGGCGTTGAAGGTAGGCTCCTCTCAGATCGCGCTTGGTCCGATCGAGAGAATCAGCAAAGACGTTTCGTCCAGCCCCTCGAAACCTTCGACGCGTTGACGCTGCTGGCGAAGCAACTGCACGATCGCACCCGTTCGGGCGTTGCCGACATCGAGCCAAATGACCTTCGGTGGAAATCCCTCGACGTAGCTACGATCGCGGAAGTCCGTATCTTTCGACACGATGATGAAGCCCTGGGCGCGCGCGTAATCCCAGATCCGATGGTCCTCGGCCCCGCGCAGCCGGACGTCCCTGACGTGTTGGCTTCCGGGATACTCGCCGGCCAGGTGACCCAGCAGCTTCGAACTCAGGTTCTCGTCGAACAGGAGCTTCACGCCACGGAGTTCGCCAGGCGCCGTTCACGGGCCGCCGCGAACGCCAGGGAGGCTCGAATGTCCTCGCGCGTGAGATCGGGAAAGTCACTCACGATCTCGTCCTCGCTCATGCCGCCGGCGAGGTACTCCAGCACGTCGTACACCGTGATACGGGTGCCATTGATGCAGGGCTTCCCGCTGCGGACGGCCGGGTTCACGGAGATCCGATCCTGCCAACTCATAGTGGCATTTTACCTCCTGTGAGCCGTCGCTGGCGTTGGCGATCTCGCGGTTCACCGGAAGAATGCCCGGACGCTGCTGCGCAGCGGATGTAGGTATGACACGTCACCCCCAGCAGGGTGCTGCAGAGAAACCTTTGGGTGCTGTACAGGAACCACTGTGAATCGAGACATTTACGGCGAGAACGACCGATTCAGGGTTCCCGAGAGAATCCTTCAGGTTTACGAAGAGGAACCTGTTGATACGATGAGGTTTACAGCGACGGATTCGCAAGGCTGCTTTTTGTGCGACAAGTTGTCGCAACGGTCGCGGCGCCGACCTGCCAGCAAGGCCGCTGGTGGCAACACGGCAATTCAGTCGAATATTTCGGTCGCGTCTTGCACGAAAAACGTCGCCTCCTTCGCATCGAACACCGCACGCGCACGCCGGTTGCATAACATGAAGATCCCGCGCAA
>JANMSA010000232.1:0-4341 GCA_031388865.1 Acidobacteriota bacterium
TCCATCTCGATGGAGATGGCGGCGATCGCGGACAGGCCCTTCTGCACTTTCTTCTTGCCGTCGATCTGGCGCTTGTAGAGCTGCCAGTTGTTCGTCCCCGAGAAATGCGCGACGCCGGTATAGTGCATGACCATGTGCGAGGCCAGGTCGGCCACGGACGTCTGCAACGGGTGCCGTGAAGGCTTGCCCGGGTTGAGGTGCAGGGACGAGATGCCCCCGAACACCGGCGGGTAGTAATCCTGGATGCCAGCGGGAACACCAAGGAGGCGGGTCTCCAGATCGCGCACGAGCGTGATCAGATCTTCGCCTTCGACCGGCTGACCGGCGAGCTCGGAGAGAGCGCGCACCAGCGTGATCGCGAGAGCCGACGAGCCGCCGAGGCCCGAGCCGCGGGGCGCGTCGGTGCGCGTGGTGATCTTGATCCCGCTCAGCTTGAAATGCTCGAGGAGCCGATGCAGCAGCGCCGCCTTCGGGTCGTTCGACATCTCCTGCAGAGACTCGTAACTCTGCACGTACTGCTGGTCGGTGAGGTGAACCTCGATCGCGCCGCTGCCGGTCTCACAAACCTCCGACTCCGCGTAGTACGAGATCGCGACGTTGACGGTGCGCGAGCCGGGGTGGAAGAGATAGAGCGGCCAGAGATCGAGCGTTCCACCAGCGAGATCGGCGCGCACAGGCGCCCGGACGGTGACCTTGTTCATATGGGCAGGGGCAATTCTGCTAGAACAGTGCCCGCTGCTGCACCTGTTTTTCCGCGATGCCCTCGGCCGGGCGGCCCAGGTGAGGCAGGAGGCGGGCGACATTCGCCCGGAAGTTGGTGAGGGAGCGGCCACGCAGCGGGTCGGCGGTGATCGACTTCAGGGAAAGCGGGTTGAGCCACTTCCCGTTCTCCGACACGCGGTAATCGAGGTGCGGGCCGGTGGCGAGACCGGTCATGCCGACGTACGCAATGACGTCGCCCTGTGTGACCTTCGAGCCGCGCTTGAGGCCTTTGGCGAATCGCGAGAGATGCAGGTAACAGGTCTCGTAGCGCGAGGAGTGGCGGACGCGGACGAAGTTTCCCTCGCCCGGCTTGAACCGCGCTTCGACGACCACGCCGTCCGCCGTGCTCATCACGGGCGTGCCGATCGGGGCTCCGTAGTCGATGCCGTAGTGTGGCCGGAAGTATTTGAGCACTGGATGGAACCGGCGTTTTGTGAAGCCGGAGGTCACGCGCGAAAACTTCACCGGAGCCTTGAGGAACTGTTTGCGCAGCGGCGCGCCGCTGGAGGCGTAGTAGCCGGGGACGCCGTCCTGGGACTCATGCCGGAATGCCTCGAAGGTCGTTCCCTTGTGCGTAAACCGCGCACCGGTCACGGGGCCGTAGCCAATGAGATCCGCCCCGGCGTACTGCTTCTGCACGACCAGGCTGAAGGAATCGCCGCGCCGGAGCTGGAAGAAGTCGATGTCCCACTGAAAGACATCGACCAGCTGCTGCGCCAGCCTGGGATTCTCGCCCTGCTCGACCAGTGCCTCGTAGAGGGAACGGTCGATGCGCGCGGAGATGGTCGTCTCGACCGTTCGCAGCTCGAAGGGACGTGACGTCACCTCGAAGCCGCTGCCGTTCCGCACTGCGCCAATCTCGCCCCAGCCCGTGACTTTCATCTGCACCGCGTCGACGCTGCCCGACTGGTCGTAGTGGAAGCGGATCATCTGACCCGGGCGGAGGCGGCGAACATCCAGCGAACCGGATAGCATGCTGGTGAGGTTCGCGCTCTCGCCACGGGTGAGACCGCCTGCGAGAAGGAGCTTGTCGAGGGTGTCGTTCTTCTCGACCGTGAGGATCAGGGCGTGCTCAGGAAGCTCCGCGCGCACGGCCTCCTCGAGCTCCGCATAGCGAAGCGGGGGAGTAGGAGCAAGCGACGCCTGGGCAGTGGCTCCGACCGGCCCGCCGAGCTCCGGCTGGGAACGTACGGCAGCCAGAAAAAGCGCGGCAGCGATCGGCAGCGCCAGGGCCACGAGCACCCTCCGCCGCTTGACCAACCCACCCATACGTCCACCAGAGGCGCGAGATCGAATCATCAAGAACTGGGGAATATGGTAGCACGGGGTTGGAGTGGGCCGTGGTCAGGGGCAAGTGGTCAGCGTTCAGAGCTCCGCGTGAGCGGCGCTCACCACGGCCCACTGATCACGCTCAACTCCAATCCGACCAATGTCAACTCAATCCGAGCCCGGCTCGAAGGTGAGGACCTTGGTCGCGGACTTTGGGGTCTCCGGCGTGTCGGCACGGCGATAGTTCGCCGGGACGATGAACATCGATGCGGTGGCAGGGGTCTCGCGGATGGAGGTGACCCACATCTCACGGACGATGGTCTTGGTCGCCGGTACCTGCAGTTGTGAGCGCGTCGGCGGGAGATCCGCGACCGTGCGGGTGGTGACGGACTGGCGGAGAGGGAAGCCCTGCACCTTTGTCGTTTCCATCTCCAGGACGCTGTCGATCTCGGGGTTCCCGGTTCGGAGCGCGGAGTTGAATGTCCCCGCGGCGGCCGCGGCGTAGTGCGGGGTCGACCAGGTGTCGATCTCGGTCCGCACGTGTTGCTTGAGGACGATTCCCTTGATCGTCACGCTGATGTCGTACGTCAACGTGAGGCGGGAGTGCTCGGTGGCCAGGCCGGCGATGACGGGCCGGTCGTCTTTGGCGTCCATCGTGGACTTCACGTTGGAGACGCGAATGCTGCTCGTCCCGATCGCCGATGCAAACGATGTGGTGTTCACCTCGGTGTACCACTCTTTCGAAGGATCCACGAACGACAGCCGCCGCGCACCGTCCGTGGAGACGACGTAGGTCCCCGGCGGGTAGAGAGTGCCGCCGACGAAGTCGATCCGTGAGTTCTCGCCGTCCACGATGGCACGAGCGGTCAACTCCGTCGTGGGGTTGACGGCGTCGGGTGTGGTGTTCTTCTGCACGTACTCGTACTGAATGGCGGCGGACATCGGAAGCGCCACCATTGCGAACGCTGCCGTAACCAGTAGTGTTCTCATGAATAACCTCACGGTTTGCCTGAGTATACAGGGAAATTTCGACTGTCCGGGTCCGGTTGGGCCGCGCATGTCCACCAGGAGAACCTTCGCGGCCGCCATCGCCGCCGCCGCCCTGTTTGTTGCTCCCGCTCACGCAGCGTCCTCCAAGGCGACTCTCGAGCAGGTCATTCGCAAGGTCCAGGAGCGGCAGAAGAACACGCGTACGCTGCAGGCGGACTTCCGTCAGGAGAAAGAGCTCGCGCTGATGGCGAAGGGCGAGGTGTCGACGGGTACGTTCATTTACTCGCGGCCGAGCAATGTCCTCTGGACGTATGCCGCCCCGAAGCGCGTGCAGATGGTGATCGCCAACGGCGTCATGACCACGTACTACCCTGAGCTCGGCAAGGCGGAACGCATCGACGTGAAGCGATTTGAGGACCGCATTTTCAAGTACATGGGCGCTACCGGCGCGATCGACGAGCTGGCGCGCTACTTCGACTTCACCTTCACCGACTCGAAGTCGAAGCCCGTATACGTCCTCGATCTCACGCCCAAGAACAAGGCCGTCTCCAAGCGGGTGCGCCGCATCAAGCTCTGGATCGACAAGAAGACGTACCTCACCAGTAAGATCGAGTACGTGGAAGGGGATGGCGACATCACCCGCTACGAGTTCACCAAGCTCCGGATCAACGAGCCTGTGCCCCCGAGCCGCTTCGCCCTCGCTCTCCCTTCGGGGGTGAAGGTGGAGCAGATGAAGCTGCAGTGAGCCGCTGCGGTAGGCAGTCTGCAGCTCCTTTCAGTCGGCAGTCGGCAGGCAGGAGATGAAGCCGGCTTACCGGCCACTCAGGCTGGTTCGCCTGTCCTGTGCGAGGGGTGACGGGTGTGCCCCCGCGGCGACGATGTGTCATCCCGAGCATGAGTCGAGGGACCTGTGTGGGGCGGGGCGACATGCATGAGCTCTTGATGCCCCTCCCGCCCAGGTCCCTCGAGTCGATGCTCGGGATGACAGCAAAAAATCGTACTTCTGGAGGCGCTCGGGATGTTTCTCCTGCCGACCGCCTACTGCTAACTGCCTACTGATCCAGATGTCCCGCCTTTCTTTCAATCTCCTCTCCACCGACGGCGCCGCCCGCCTCGGCCGCATCGAGACGCCTCATGGCTTCATCGATACGCCCGTGTTCATGCCCGTGGGGACTCGTGCGTCGGTGAAGAGCCTCACCACGGACCAGCTCCAGCGGATCGGGAGCGGCGGGCCGCAGATCATCCTCAACAACACCTATCATGTCTTCGCGGGGGACGGTCCGGATCGGCCGGCGCTGGAGCTGCAGGCCGCGGCTCTTG
>JANMSA010000238.1:0-1993 GCA_031388865.1 Acidobacteriota bacterium
GTTACCTGGGCAGGAATCCAGATGGTCCTTGCAGTTGGTGAGGAGGAAAAATTCAAAAAAGCTCGATATTCTGTTTCGAGCTGGTACAGAAAGCTCTGAATGCGATCGACCGCCTCGCGCGTGCACGGCACGAGTAACTCAACCCATTCTGGTCGAGCCGACAGCACCTCGATCGGCGGAGGGTTGGACGCCGCCAGTGCCCTGCGCACAATTTCGACCAGGCGCGCAGGCTCGATCGGTTTCGGAAGAAAGTCGTACGCGTGTTGGCGGAGCGCGCCGAGCACCGTCTCGGGCGTGTCCAGGCCAGTCACGACGACTATCTTCGCCGGGCTCCTCTCGTGCGCGCAGCAAGCCAGTACCTCGAGCCCGCTCATTCCGGGGAGCTGCACGTCGAGGAGGACGACCCCGACGTCGTGCCCACGAATCGTGTCAAGCGCCTGCGGACCATCCTGAGCGGTATCGACGCTGAATCCCTTCAGTACGAGAAGCTCGCGCAAACCGTCCCGCGTCGTGTCATCGTCATCCACAATCAGGACATCGTACTTAGCCATAGAGCCAATCCCGTTCGTTCGTGGCATCACGCGGCTCGGTGTGTGGCGCATGCGGTGGTAGACGGCGCCACCGGGTCCCGCAATAGCAGTTGCCGCGCCTGGCAGCCGAGCGGGCCTCGGACTCTGCCGATCTTCAGCAGCGACGCCGAACCCGTATCAAGATTGTCGGTGCCGCGACCTTAAAAACTCGTCCGCGGACATAACGTCTTCGTCACGTGGAAGGAGGAGCACGGCGGTGAGTAACGCGAGCCTCGGAATTACGTGAGTATGGAATTCGTACAACGTCTTGCAATCGTCCGGTCTACGAGGACCGAGCGATCGTAGAACGCCTCGACGCGGGTGCCTGAGGGAAGCGATGACTGAATGGCTGCGAGCTTGTCCTTGATGGCCTGCGTCACCGTGCGCGAGTTCTCCCCCATCAGCATCAGCGCCACGCCGACCGAGACCTCCCCCTTGCCGTCCTTGGAAGCGGCACCCCGGCGTAGTCTCGGGCCAAAGACAGCATCGCCGACTGTTGCAATCGTGATCGGCACGCCCTGCGGCGTGGCTCCGATCACCACCCGCCGTAGGTCATCGAGGTCTTTGACCAGGCCGTCGCTGCCGATCACGAAGTGCTCGCGGTTGTGCTCGATGTAGCCGCCGCCTGCGTTCGCGTTCGACTTCTCCAGCGCTGCGACCACTTGAGCCACCGAGATTCCTGCGGCCTGAAGACGCATGGGATCGAGGACAACCTGATACTGACGGTCCTCTCCGCCGAAGCTATTGACCTCGACGACGCCAGGCACCATGCGCAACTGTGGGCCAATCTGCCAGTCGAGTAGCTCTTCAAGCTGCATGAGCGTCATCGATTCGTTGCGAACGGTGAACTGAAAGACCTCTCCCAAGCCGCTCGAGATAGGTCCCATCTCGGGCTTTCCGTAGCGGTTGGGCACGGCATCTTGCACCTCCCGCATGCGCTCGTTCACCACTTGCCGCGCGAAGTAGATGTCGGTTCCATCCTGAAAGACGACCGTAACCACCGAGATGCCGTACTTGGAGATGGATCGCACTTCGGTCGTCTTGGGAATTCCCGCCATTGCGCGCTCGACGGGGACGGTGACGTATTGCTCGACCTCTACGGGAGAAAGCGCGGGCGCAGCGGTGATGATCTGGACCTGCACGTTCGTGATGTCAGGCACTGCGTCGATCGGTAGCGTCGTGGCCGCACGCGCTCCGAACAGCGCGAACAGGAGAGTGAAAACCAGCACCACGGGCCGATTGCGGAGCGACCAGGCGACGATTGCAGACAGGAGGGCCATGACTACTCATCCTCCGCGATGGTGCTTTTGAGCACAGCGCTCTTGAGGGAGAACACTCCGTCGACAACGACCTGCTCACCTTCGCGCAGCCCTGCCAGCACGTGAACTTTGCCTGCTGCCGACTCTCCAAGCACCACCTCATGA
>JANMSA010000248.1:0-2751 GCA_031388865.1 Acidobacteriota bacterium
GTCATCGGATGCGCCGCCAGCGCTGTCTCGCGACACCCTCCCTTCGAGATCCTTCTCCCCCGTGAAGGGGAGAAGGTGCCGAAGGCGGATGAGGGGGCCCCTCTGGCCGCCACCCGCCATCAGACCACTCGCCACCGCCGCATCATTTCCCGCCGCCTCCTGCGGTCACGACGACTGACGTGACGAACGGCCTCTTCCGCCGGAGCTCGTCGGCCGCGGCGAGGGCTTCGGGCGGAAGGCCGATGCGGCGCGCCAGATCCTCGAACCGAGGGTCATCGCGCAGCGGATCGAGCAGCGGCGTGTAGTGGAATGCAATGATGGGGGAAATGCGGTGCCGGTAACCATCCTCGAGTGTCGCAAACGCTGCGTCGTTTTCGCCTAGAATCGCGTGGAACGAGGCGATGTCCAGCGTCGTGTCCATGCCGGAGCCGCGCTGCTTGATGATCTTCATGCGCTCCCGGAGAAACCCCTCTGCTCCTCGCGTACGGTAGGCACTCTCCAGCGCCTCGACTTCAGGTCTTGGGACTTCGGACGCGTTCAGCTCGGCCAGCACGCCTTCGTAGTCGCCTAGGACGGTCAGGGTGCTCATCAGGCAGCGATCTCCGTTAGGAAAACGCCCCAGAATCTCGGAGCGTCGCGCAACTGCGATCGCCTCCTCATACCGGCGCTCCGCAAGGAAACTTCCGCAGTAAGCGTGGTTGAGCACTCGCGACAGCGGGTCGAGCTCCCGCGAACGATCCTGCGCGGAACGGGCGTCGCCGAACCGCCCCATCGCGCGCAGATAGTCTGCGTACCATTGATGCCCGGTGGCATTGCTGGGGTTGAGTGCGAGAGCGCGCCGGTAATCCTCCTCGGCGCCCGGGAAGTCCCAGAGGTTTCTGAACTTCGTCGTGGCGATGCTCACGTAAGCGTCGGAGTTGTCGGGGTCGAGCTCGAGAGCTTTGCGCGCCGTGGCCATCACGAGAGCCGCTCCCTCCGACGACGGCATCATCTGGTATCCGGTCATGACGCCATAGGTCTGAGAAAGGGCGGCATAGGCGGCGGCAAACTCGGGGTCGAGCTCGATCGCGCGCTTGAAGAACGTCACCGCCTGGTGGAGGTGCTGCGGCGTGCGCCGGTTCCAGGCCTGAAGGCCTTTCAGGTAAAGCTCGTAGGACTGGGGATTCTTTGAGAAACGCAGCGCACCGGAACGGCTTCGATCCAGACCGCGCCGCAGTCTCGCTGCGAGGTCATCCGAGATCCGGCCCTGCACCGCCAGGAGCGTGGAGTCTTTCGTCTCGTACTGCTCTCCCCAGATTCTCGAGCCGTCGGTCGTGTCGATCAACTCGACGTGAACGGACTGCTGATCTCCTTGGCTGCGAACGGTGCCGATGATGATCGCGGCAACGTTCAGTTCACGGCCGATCCTCCGCGGGTCAAACGCTTGTCCTTTGAAGCGGAAGACAGTGGTTCGGCCCATCACGCGAAGGTCCGGCACTCGGGACAGCGTGTCGATGACGATCTCGCTCAGCCCGTCGCTGAGGTGCGCGGTGGCCGGGTCCTCGTTGATGAAGGGGAGAACCGCGATGGCACCGACCTCGGGACGCGGAACTGTGGAGATGCCGCGTCCCGCCTCCGTGTCGCGACTGCGCATCACGAAGAAGGCGCCCAGGCTGGCCACCGCGATCAACAGAGTGGCGGCAAGGACGGGGCCCAGCGGGAAACGCCGCGGGGATGGTTGGGTATGTGTCGTCCGTGACGCTGCGGGGTCCGCCTCGCCGACCGGGAGTGAAGGGCTGGCTGTCCCGTCGGAGACCGTCACCGGCGCGATGAACCGGTACCCGCGACGAGCGAGCGTCTCCACGAATCGCGGGTTCTCCGCCGCGTCGTCCAGGGCCGCACGCAATTTTCGGATGGCCGTATTCAGACTGTGGTCGAAATCGACAAAGTCCGTCGGCCAGAGCTGCTCCCGCAGCTCCTCCCGCGAGACGACCTGTCCAGGCCGCGCGACCAGGAAAGCCAGCAGCCGGAACGGCTGGTCCTGCAATTTGACCTTGATGCCGTTGCGGCGGAGCTCGCCCGTGCTCAGGCTCAGCTCAAAGGCGCCGAAACGGACGATCCGGGGATCCGAGATCACCGGGTCAGACGAGTGATTCGGCTGAACAACTGGATTCGAATCAGTCACTTATGAGAACACCCGGGGATGTTCGAGGGATGATGCGCCGTCCATCGATCTGTCGCCAGGGCCGCCCCACGTTGCGGCCATGCGACACGCTCTCGGATCCCTCGCTCACGCCGCCGTCCTGACTTTCATCGTACTCCATTGCCCCGCGACGTCCGCCGCAGAAGGGGAGAACGTCGAAGTTCTGACACCGCTGACGAAGGTCACATCCTCCATCTCCGACCTTCGCGAGGCGTGCCGCGGTGCCGGTCAGTACGACGCCTGCACCCGGATGATCGCGTACCGGCTGGAAGCGGCGTGCTCCGTCGAGGGGAACGGCTGGAAGCTCGAGGCGACCGCGCGCTTCCGCCCGTGGATTTTTCTCTATAACGTGCGGCGCCTGACCCATGAGACGGAGCACGTGGAGGACATCCGCCGGTCCGCAGAGCGTTACGTGTCCGGTCTCGAGTCGATCCGCTTTGAATCGCTGGCCGTGTGCGAAAGCCGCGGCCTGGCGGAGAGAGCGGGTTTCGAGATGCAGATGGCTTCCTTCGCACTGGAGTCGAACCTCGCACGACATCCTCAACTGCGCGTGATGGCCAGCAGGTAAC
>JANMSA010000277.1:0-2894 GCA_031388865.1 Acidobacteriota bacterium
ATGCGCAGCCCGTCAGGCGAGAGGACCGTGGCGCCTGAGCTCGGGTCGAATTCGTTCTTGTCCGGAGGCAGAAGCGAGGAGCGCATGACGCGCGGAGAAACGGTGCGCAGCTGCAAAAACGCGACAGTCGCCAGGATGGCCACCAGTGCAGTCGCCGCGTGGAGCGTCCACGCGGCGCGCAGCCGCGCCTTCCGCTTTGCCAGTACGGGCGCCGCCTCTCCCGCGCGGGATCCGGCGTCGGCAATCCACCGCAGCTGATCAGCGATGTCGTGCGCGCTCTGCCAGCGATCGTCGGCATCCTTGGCCAGGCACTTCTTGATCACGTGCTCGAGCGCCGGTGGGGTGAGCGGTGCCAGCTCGCTGACCGGAGGTGGTGTCCCCGAGACGATCGACGCGATGAGCGAGGTCTTGTTCTTCCCCTGAAAAGCGCGACGGCCGGTGGCCATCTCATACAGCAGAGCACCGAACGCGAAGATGTCGGTCCGCGCGTCGGCCTCCATCCCCTCCAGTTGCTCGGGGGCCATGTACTGAAAGGTGCCGAGGATCGTTCCCTGTTCGGTGAGCGGCTTGTGCTCGGTGAGATCGATGGCCTGGCTGCGGCCCGGTGAGGACATCAGCAGAGGCGCCGACTTCGCCAGACCGAAGTCGAGAAGCTTCGCACCCGATTTAGTGAGCATCACGTTCGCGGGCTTGAGATCGCGATGGACGATGCCATTGCGGTGGGCGGCATCGAGGGCGCTGGCGATCTCGATGCCGTGCCGCAGCACCAGCTCGATCGGCAGGCTTCCCTTCTGAAGACGATCCGCCAGCGATTCGCCTTCGATGAGCTCCATCACCAGGAAGTCGAGCTCGTCGTGGCGGCCGACGTCGAAAAGGGTGCAGACGTTCGGGTGGTTGAGCTGAGAGATCGTCCTGGCTTCGCGCTCGAACCGCGCCTTGAACTGTGGGCTCGCGGCAAAGTCCGCGGGGAGGATTTTGATGGCGACATCCCGCTCGAGCCGCGTGTCTTTCGCGCGCCAGACCTCTCCCATGCCGCCGGCGCCAAGAGGCGCGACGATCTCGTAGGGACCGAGACGGTGGCCGGGTGCGAGAGTCATCGAGTTGGAGGCGATCCCGTGATTGTCGCACGGAGCGGACTCGAGATCGCTCGGCGAGAGATCGAACATGTTCCGCCGCGCTGTCCGTCAAGTGGTCGTGAGGCCGATGATCTCGACCCGGCAGGGTCCGCTCGAAGGTCACGTTGCCGAAGGCTTCTGAAAGAGGTAGTGCGAGACGAGGTACTCCGTTCCGCCTCGGTGCCCCCACACTTCCGCGCACGACATGAAGAAGATGCGCCAGTAGGAGAAGAAGCGCGTGGCTTGATCCGCTCCATAAGTTGCTGCGAAGATCGGACGGATGGATTTCTCACTACGGTCCATGTTCGCCAGCCACGCCTCGCCGGTCTTCTGATAGTGGGTGCCGTCGAACTTCGTGTGCTCCACGAGGTTCAGGTCATCCTGAAAGTGCACGAGCAGATCGTCGGAAGGCATCTGGCCGCCCGTAAAGAAGTGCCTGGCCATCCAGTCTGAGGGACCTTTGTCTTCGAACAGGTAAGGCATTCTCGCGTGCGAGAAGATGTGGACGAAGAGCATTCCTCCCGGAACGAGCCACCCCGCAATCCTGCGCAACAGTTCTGCGTAATTGCGCATGTGCTCGAACATCTCCACGGAGACGACCCGCTCGAACGTGCGCTCCAGAGTGAGCTCGCGCATGTCGCGGGTGAGCACTTCCAGATTGAGGAAGCCGCGGGCGCGCGCCTGCGAGTCGATCCATTCTTTCTGCGTAGCCGAGTTCGAAACGGCGGTAATGCGGCTGTTGGGATACTTCTCGGCCATCCACAGCGACAGGGAGCCCCAGCCGCAGCCCAGCTCCAGGATCGACTGTCCATCCTCGAGTCGCGCGCGCTCACAGGTCAGCGCGAGCATCACCTCCTCGGCCTGCGCCAGCGTGTTCACACCCTCGGGCCACCACGCGCAGCTGTACTTCAGCCGCGGGCCGAGGACCAGCCGGAAAAACTCCGTGGGGACTTCGTAGTGTTGCGTGTTGGCGTCGTCCGTGTGCACGGCGAGGGGACTGTCGCGGAGCATGCGGATATACGCTGCCACCTTCTCCTCACGCGCCGCGGGACTTCCGGGATCCTCGGCCGCGATGCGCTCCGCAATCGCGCGGCGGATCCCGATTCGCAGGAGAAAGTCGGGAACTCTGCCTGACTCCAGGAGGCGATCGAGATTCATTGTTCGTCCTTCGGGAACCAGGGCTTCGGAAACCAGGGAATGAAGGGACTGGTGGTTCGCTGATAGCGCCGGTACGCCTCACCGCGGCTGCGAACGGATTGCTCTTCGGTGGCCGGAATGCCGGTAACTTTGTAGAGAAACCAGAGCATGAGCAGGGGACAGTAAGCGCTGATCCAACCGTAGGGGCTGCCCAGCGCGAAGAGAAAGAAGGCGCACCACACCAGCCACTCGAAGAAGTAGTTGGGATGGCGCGAGTAGCGCCACAATCCCTGCGCGCAAACCTTGCCCTTGTTGGCCGGATCGGACGCGAACCTCTTGAGCTGCGCATCCGCGATGGTCTCGCCGCTCACGGCGATGATCCAGAGGGCGATCGCAGCGATCTCAATGGCTCGCACGGCGGGAGCTTCGTTGAGAGAAGCCAGAAGGATCGGGACGGAGAGCAGCACCGTCGTCGCCCCCTGGAACAGAAAGAATCCGAGCATCTTGCGGTCCGCGGCGGCGCCCCAGCTCTCGCGCAACTTCGCGTACCGGCCGTCCTCGACTTCGATGTGGCTGACCACGCGCCGCCACAGATGGGTGGCCAGGCGCACGCTCCAGATGATCATCAGCGTGGCACCGATG
>JANMSA010000286.1:0-8400 GCA_031388865.1 Acidobacteriota bacterium
TACACGTTGAACCGCTCGTCGCGCACGAAGCCGAGGAGGGTCACGTTGAAGCGCCGGGCGAGATCGATTGCGAGAGACGAAGGTCCACCGACGAAGGCAACGCACGGGATGCGCGCGACGATCGCTTTCTGCACGACCTCGAAGCTGCCACGGCTGCTCACCATCAGGACCGCATCCCGCATCGGCGACGGATCCTCTCGCACGAACGACCCGATCACCTTGTCCACCGCGTTGTGCCGGCCGATGTCTTCGCGAACGCGCAGCAGCACTCCGCTCCGGCTGACCAGTGCCGCACCGTGCACTCCACCGGTCTCGTGAAACGCACTCTGGGCATCGCGCAGAATCGCCGGCAAGGCGCGGATGACCGAGCCCGCGATCGGTTCAGAGTCGGGCAGCACGCAGCTGGCTACCTGCAAGGCGTCGATGGACGTTTTCCCGCAAACGCCGCAGCTGGACGTCGTGTAGAAATGGCGTTCGAGCTTCGAGAGGTCGATCCGTGCCCCCGCCGTCAGCGCGACGCGAACCTTGTTCGGCGAGCCCCAGTGACGGACGCTGGCGATGTCCCCGGAGTCGCGGATCAAACCCTCCGAGAACAGGAAGCCGGCCGCGAGATCGAAGTCATCGGACGGCGTGCGCATGGTGACGGAGATGGTCTTCTCGCGCGGCTCGCCCTCCTGCTGCCATGAAACCGAGATCTCCAGTGGCTCCTCGTGCGCGACTTCATCCGGCGCCGTCACGCTCGAGGATTGCGTGACGCGCGTGACGACGACGGATGCGATTTTCATCGCGGCAGTCTACTCAGTTGTGCGAGCCTGACGGTTCCGTCACCACGACCAACTCTTCTTCCTTCGGCGGGATCGGCAGATACCGCGTGCCGAGCTTGAACAGAAAGATCGTCGCCGCGATGAGGCCAATCGAGACACTCCACTCCACCGCACTCGGGAAGCAGGCCTCCGGCTGCTGAGACGGACGTTGCGTGCAAGCACCCCCTCATGCTCGAGCCGGTCGTAACACATGGTGCACTTGCTGATGGTCGGCGCCAGCGACTTCCCACTCGGCAGTCGGCACGCCCCACGCGCAGGCCCAGAGGCAGTACCGGCACCCATGTACTTGTCTTCGTCGTGGATGACAGGACCCGCACTGGCCTTGTGCATGGCGGCAACCGGCCGAGGAGCGCGCGTCATTCCGGCCTCATCGCCCGATGTGCGGAGTGCATACAGGGGGGCGCAACAAACTGCCGCGGATGCTCTCCGCCAACCTTCCTCCATCCCTCCTCTCGTGTGACAATCGCAACGTGCGTTTCGAGGATGTGATGGCAGTTCTCACAGCCCTTCACGACGAGAGCGTCGAATACGTGCTCGTCGGGGGTGTGGCCGTAGGCCTTCACGGCTTCGAGCGCGCAACGAGCGACATCGATCTGTTCGTCCGCCCTTCCGAGGAAAACATCGAGCGACTCCGCCGCGCGTTGCGACGGGTCTTCGACGACCCAACGATCGACGAGATCACCGCGGAGGATCTCGCGGGCGAGTATCCGGCGGTGCGGTATGGCCCGCCGGAGGCCGACTACCTGATCGATATCCTCGGAAGCCTGGGGAGCGCGATTGCATTCGACGATCTCGAGTATCAACCCCTCCAGATCGCGGGAACCAGCGTCAGGCTCGCCACCCCTCGCACCCTGTACCGCATGAAGCGCGACACCGTCCGGCCGATCGATCGAATCGACGCAGAAGTGCTCAAGCAGGCGTTTCATCTGGAGGACGACTGATGCCCGTTCAGAAGTTTCGTACCTCGGAAGACGCGCGTCGCGCGCAACGCTCCGTACCAGGCAGCGAGACCAACGTGCGCCGCATGACGTTCGTTCTCGAGTTCTGGTCGCGCGCGCGGCCTAAACGGGTTCCCCATGGGGTGTTCAAGTACCGGTCGCAGCAGGAAGCCCAGGACGCCGTCACGCGTTCTGAGGGAGATATGCTGCGCTCCTCCGAATCGCATCGAATCCCCTGATCAGGCCGTCCGCCTTGAACCCGATGTCCAACGACCGCAGGTCGCGAAAGCGCTTCACGGCAACCGAAGCACCGATCAGCAGCGGGATCGCAAGCGCGACTTCCGCTACGATGAACAGCTCACGCAAACGCCGCCGGCCCGCGCTGGCCGACGTGCGCTGGCTTCCCTCGTTGATGAAAGCATTGATGGGTATGCGCGTCTCGGTCAGAGCAGGGCCCAGCGATACCGCGAGCGAGGTCACGATGGTGAGCGCCACGACAAATCCGGCGGTGATCCAGGCGCCATTCGCCGCCGGCGTCAACAGTTCGCGATCGGCGTAGTGACGCAGGATCACGCCAACCAGCAGCGCACCCAATGCAAAGGACCGCACGTGCGTGACCCCTGTGATTCCGAACGCCTGCGGCGACTCGATCTGATCACCGGGAGGAAGTGAGCGCTAAGGCGTCGTCCCGCGGGAAAGGAGCTCTCGCATCTCTATGTCGCGAGATGCGGGGATACGCTCGAGCGCGGTTTTCCCTTCGGCGTCGCGAAGGGTGGTCGAAGCGCCGGCGGTGAGCAGGCGTCTCACGATCTCCTTCTGGCCCGCATCGGCCGCAGACATGAGCGCGGTGCGACCGCGCCTGTCCTGCCGGTCGGCGTCCGCTCCTGCCCGCAGAAGACGCTCGACGATGGCGAGGTCTCCGTTGGAAGCGGCGATGATGAGCGCGGTCAGTCCACCGTCTTCCTTTCCGTTCACGTCGGCGCCCGTGCGGAGCAAGGCGTCCACGACCTCGAGGTTTCTGCTCCTCGTGGCATCCAGCAGTGGCAGGTTCCCCTCGCCCCCGGTCGCACGAACGTCGACCGGCCTCGTCGTCGTGACCGGCTGCAACAGTGCAGAGTCGGGATCGAGCGCGGCGGTGGCTGCCCAGCCCGCACGGAACGGCGGTTGGGCCACGGCAAGCTCTCTCACTCGCGCGATCGGAAGTCGCTCGATGGTCTCGGCAGGACTGCCCGACCTCATCTCGGGACCGAGCGTCCTGCTCGGGCCGTCGGTCCCCAGCTCCCAGGGAGTATCCGCCGACCATGCCGCGATCCCCACTGGAGTGCGACCGCCGCACACGGCGAAGAGGCCGCCGTACCGACGCGCGGTCTGGTAGACGACGCAGTCAGGCTCATACAGACGATGGAGCACGACGAGCTCGTCGACGCGAATGCGACGGCCTGCCGATTCGCGGACCAGATTGCGCGCCTCCACGCCCGGCTCCTGCATGCTGGGGATGCGCTCGAGGAACCATCCCTGTCCGATCGGTTCCAACGTCGACAGCGGCCCTTCACAGGTCGTTGCAAGAGAGAGCACGGCCATGGCGGCAACGAGCAGGCGCGCCATCGTCGAAGAGCCTCCCGTCTGCGCCCGCAACGCAGAGCGCAGAGGATGGGTGACTGAGGAAGAAGCGACCGGGACTGATGGTGACTTGGTCATGGTCTCGTGGAGGAAACGCGCCGATCTTCTCTCTGCGCTCCATCCTCTGCACTCGGATTCCGCTCACCATTCTTTCTGCAATTGCGAGTCCCATTGGCGGTGCAATCCGAGGTCTACGTCGCGGCGGTGCTTATCGTCGGTGCTTCGGACGTGAGCGAGGTACTTCTGGTACGAGCTCCATCGCGAGCGCCGTTCCTCCGCGGTCACCGTATATCCGGCGTTGAGCTCCCGGATCTTCCATTCGTAGGTCAGGACATTCTGCATGTACCCATGCTTGGTCCCTTTGGTCGGGAACCACTGGTCGATGAACTCATAGGTCAGCTCGCCATGATCGGCCGGGTTGTAGATCACGAACCGGGTCACCGCATCTTTGATGTCGGACCAGCTCTTGGAGTTGCACGGCTGGCCACGCGACTCGCGGCAGAGCTCCTTCAACTCATCGAAGGTCTTCATGGCCATCTTGACCGCGAGCTCGGGGCGGCGCCAGGTATGGTCAGGCGTGTGGCCGTACTCGAGGTGACCGAACACGCTCCCGAACTGTTTCGTGAAGTCGCGGTCATAGCGGGCCTTCTGATGGGAGAAGGAGTCCTCGAGAGCGTGCAGATAGCTGCCGATGTTGCGCCATTTGGCGTGCGGTTTCACGATGACGTCGATCAGCCTGTCCTTGTTGACGCATCCCTTGACCATGTTGGGATCGACGCCAGGGATCCTCATGCCCTCGATCGCGGCCGAACGAAGAGCGCCCAGAGCCTTCTCGGAGACGAGGTGATAGTCATTGAACGCGTTGTAGCCGCGCCAGGCATCCGAGGCGCCGTCCGGCACCGGCTTGCGTTCGTCGAGGTCGACCTGCTGAGCTGACCAGCCGATCAGCTTCGCGGTCTCGTCATCGAACCCGGCCGCCGAAGCGAGGAACATCGTCAGGTAGTGGTGAACGTCCTCTTCGTATGCGCCGGTGGGGTCGCGGCGATTGACCGGATCCCCACCGGCATAGGCGTACAGGTTGGAGCTGTCCGCGTAACCGTTCGGGTCGGGAGTGAGCCAGGAGCCAGTCTGGGCGTCGAACCAGCGGCTGCGCACGTAGCTCTTCCCGCTCATCGGCTCCTGGAACGGCTGCGCGTGGAAGCCCGAGGAAACGATGAGTTGCTCCGGTCCGGCCGCACTCGCGGCCCGTGCCGCACCGAGTGCGCCGAGGTTGGGAACTTCGTAGAGCTTGGCAGACGAGGCTTCGCCGGGACCGGCCGAAGCGGCGAACTGGCTGAGGTTCGCGAGCGATTCGCGCACTTCCACCGGCAACGCAGCGGACGCGTAGACGGGCTTGGTGGCCGTCGCCCACGCCGGTGCGCGGAGAACCGCAGTGGTGGCACGCCAACCGGCGGCACCGAGGGAGCTCGTCACCGCGATCGAGAGCGCGTGCGGTGTCTTCGTGGTCGACCCGACCACGACCGGCGCGGCGTCAGTCAAGGCATTCCATTGCGCAGGCGTCTGGATCCAGGTCACGAGAGCTCCCGCCGACGCCGGCGCGACGTCGCTCGTCCGCAGCACCGTTCCCGCGCTGTCGACCACCGCCAGACGGACACCACCCGGAAGGGTGGCCGGCGCGAGCTCCTCCGTTGCACGCAGAGTCAGGTTGACGCTGGACAACGCGCCCTGCGCGTCCTTGACCATCTGCACGCCGACCTGATCCACCGCTGCACCACGGAGGACGAACTCGTCTTCTCCGTACGATCCGCCCGGTGCACTACGCGTGACGATCTTCGCGTCGCGGTCCAGGATGATCTGCAGCGCGCCTGCCCCGGCCTCGTCGTAGATCGGATAGAAGTGAGCGATGCCGGAGGCGGCGGAAGCGTCGGCGGCGACGACTTCGACAGGGTCGTCGTAGCCATTGCCGCCGTGAATGATCTGACGCAACAGACCGCCGTTGCCGTCAATGCCGGGATTCTCGCTCGATCCGGCCTTGAAGATCGACACGAGGGTGTCGGTGATCGGATCCCAGACGAACGTGGTGTCCGCCGGGAGCTGGTCGCCGGCCAGCACCGCCGGCCGGTCTTCCAGCTTCCAGGGGCCGAGCTCACCATTCTGACCGAACTCCGCATATTCGGCGCGACGGCCGACGACCCGGTCGTTCCCCGCGTAGAAGTAGGTCACGCGGCGGAGAGCCGTGAGTCCCCCTTCCTTCTCGGTGACCACCGTCATCCGCCCCTTCTGGTCGTATTGATACGTGAATCGTCCGTCGGCCGTGCGCTGTCCGCCGGCATAGGAGAATTGTTCGCTCGCGGCTCCCCGCTGCATCCGGTCGATCCGGTGTCCCGGGGCCTCGCTGAAGGTGACGGACGGTGGATCGACGGGTGTCGAGATCGGACGGTTCAGCGACGTGCGGAAGTCGGAGAGCGTGAGCTGGTCGACCGCTGGTGTCGCGTCGGCGTCACGAGCCATCACCGTGTTCTGCAGGCGGCTGCGCCCGTCGTAGCCCCATTTGTTGGAGCGCGCGCCTCCGGAGACGCCGAGGAGCTGGGCGCTCTTCCGCTGCATCCCGTCGTACGTCACGATCGAGCCGGCGACCACCGTGCCGTTGGCACGGACGACCAACTCATCGAGCAGCGAGCTCGCGTTGTAGCCGTATTGCCGCACGATCGACGCACCAGTGGCGGTGGTGACCGTTCGCTGCCCGGGCCGTTCCTGTCCGTGGTACACGGCATCGAGAAGGACGCCGCGCGAACCGCCGAAGGTCTGTCGCTCAATGCGAGCGAGGCTGCCGGCATCGTCGTAGGTGAGTTGGAGCGATCTCGTCCAAGGCCCCGCCGCCAGGCTCCCGTACTGAGGCATCGTCCACGCGGTGCGCTCACCGTGAACGTCCCAGGTGTGAGTCTGTGAGTACTGGTCGAGGGTGGCGCCATTTTGCAGCCGGCGCTGTCTGGACGAACGGGCATTGCCGTCGAGGTCGTAGTCGCTGAACTCGAGGACGGCCTGGTCGTTGGTCCACGATGCGAGCCTTCCCGCATCGTCGTAGCCGATCTTGTCCATCGGCGTGCCGTCGGCCCCGCGGATCTCCACGATCTGTCCCTTGAGGTCGTACTGGAACGTCTGCAGCCGGCCGGCGCGATCGGTAACCGACTTCACGCGCCGCCCCTGCCACACGATGGCCTCGGACGTTCCGTCACTGTACGTGCGGGCGGTAGGCCGGCCGAGAAGATCCGTCGTGGTCTGCGTGGCCTCGTTCGTCGGGTCGGTATAGCCCGTCTGTCCGCCAGCGCCATCGTACTGATAGAGGTTCGCTCCTCCACCCGGCAGAGCCTCCCCTTTCAGGGCCCCGCGCGAGTCGTATTCGGCCGTGTGCGCGCCGCGGTTCGGCTCCGACGCGGAGATGGTGTTCCCCGCCTCGTCGGTCTCCCGCCGCCATTCCAGTTCGCCGAGCTGCATGGTCGTGGCCGCGGCGGCTGTGTTGAACTGCAACGCGAGCGCGAACGACGTTCCGCTCCGATCGGTGTGCGAGACGGATTGCGGCAAGGTGCCGTTGTGGCCGGTGATCTCACTCCGGCCCGATGCATCGCTGACTCCCTCCGCGCTACCGGTTCCCTTCGCGACGCTGATCAGTCTGCCCGCGCTGTCGTACTGCGTGTGCAGTGCTCTTCCGGCCACGCTCACGCCGGTCTTCCGTCCCGCGCCGTCCCACGCGAACTCCGTGGAACGGGTCTGCGTGCCGTCGATCTTCGTGACCGCCGACTCCAGCTTGCCCGCATCTGTGTACGTGAGCGCTGCGTCCTCGACGGTGGTCCCGGATGAATCCGTCCGCACCACTTTTGTCGGATTGCCCATGGAGTCGAGCGTCGCATTCGCGCGCGTCCCATCGGGTCGTATGTGTCCGATCATCCGGCCGTGAGCGTCGTAGGCCCACGCTTCCGCCGTCTGGAGGTCGGTCTGGTACACCAGGTTGCCGTCCAGGTCGTAGGCAAAGTAGTCCGTGATCGGGTCGCCGCCGGTGGTGGTCACCGTCGAGCTCGGACGACCCATTCGGTCGAGCAGGATCGTCGTCGTGGATCCACCCGGATGGGATGCGGTGATGCGACGGTTCTTCAGGTCGTACGACACACTGGAGGCGATCGTTCCGAGGTTGGCGACGTTGTCCTGAGTAACGCCGGTGCGGCGTCCCATGACGTCGTAGCTGAGACTGGTCTTCACGCTCGCATCTCCCTGCTTGCGTGTGTGCTCCACCAGCCGGCCCGTGGCGTCGTACTGGAACTGCTCGTCGAGCGTGAGCTCCGGCCCGCTGGCAGTCGCATGCGTGGGCCGTCGCCACGGGTCGTAGTCGGTGGTCAGAGTGACCCCGCGCCCGTCCGTCTGCGTCGACCGATCCGCTCCCGGATAGCTGAAGCTCGACTTCACCCCGCCGCCCCGATCGATGCTCACCGTGAGACCACGCTCGTGAAGAGAAGCGGTCACCGGTCCGAACTGGTAGGTGGTCGACTTGCCCGCACCCGTTCCACCCGTTCCGCCGCTGCTCGTCGCACTCTTGAGCAGACCCTGCGCGTCGCAGTCGGCCCTTGACTGCACCGAGCTGTTCGTAGCTTCGACGCTCGTTTTGTTCCGGTGAGGCTCGGGACCAGCGACCCGCTGCGCGTTCGCGCGGATCGCGGCTTCGAAGGTGGCGCTGTTGGCACCGCTTTGATACTCGATGGTTTGCGTGATCGGCTCGCCAGGACCCCCCTGGGGAGTCGTGGTGATCGACGTGATGACAAACCCGGGAGCCTCCGGACGCACGTCTCGATACGTCGCTGCCCTGGTACGCACTCCGTTCAGCGTCGATGTCCGGATCTGTCCCTGGTCGTCATGGTCGAAAGTGAACGTGCGATCCGACGAGGACGTCGCAGGCAGAGTGGCCCCGAGGGTCGTGGGCAAGGTCCCGAACGGTGTGCTGCTCGTCTGTACTGCGCTCTCGATGAGAG
>JANMSA010000303.1:0-6185 GCA_031388865.1 Acidobacteriota bacterium
CCGAAGGCGGATGAGGGCGCTCCCTCTGGCCGCAAAGAATCATCAGACGACTAGACGCATGAAGCGACGCTCTGCAGAGCGTAGAGTCGATCGGCCGAGGTTAGGGTAACGAGGATGGCGAACCGGAGACGATCGCTGCGACGTCACGCGCGTGAGATGAGAAAGCGGCCTACGCGCGCGGAAGGTCGACTCTGGTTCTGGCTGCGAGATCGTCGGTGTGCGGGACTCAAGTTCAGAAGACAAACACCGATCGGTCGGTACATCGTCGACTTCTACTGCCATGAACTGAAACTAGGCATCGAGCTCGATGGCTCCCAGCACCAGCAGGCCTGGATGGCCGGCTACGAGAGTGAACGCACACGAGATCTGACGCGTCGGGGAGTCCGACTGCTTCGGATTCCGAATGAGTTGCTCATTCGCGACTCGAACCTCGTCGGAGAACAGATCAGCGCAGTCATCGGAGAAATGCTGACAGCTGCCGGCTGCCACAGAGAGCCCCCTCATCCGCCTTCGGCACCTTCTCCCCCGTGCGCGGTGGAGAAGGATCTCGATAGGGATGGGGGTGCGTCGAATTGTCACGCCGCTCTCCACCACCGAGACCCTTCTCCACCGTGAGGGGGAGAAGGTGCCGAAGGCGGATGAGGGGGCTCCCTCTGGCCCTGATAGGGATGGTCTCGTCGAAATTGACTGAGGCTCCCGGGCCTGGTTGCTTTTTTGACGCGACCCTCGTCCTATAAGGCAGCATGCGCCGAATTCTCATTCTCTCGCTCCTCGCCTCTCTACTTCTTTCGATCGCTGCTGCGCAGCCTCAGAGCTCGGCTGTTTATGACCGGCTGAAGGCCGGCGCCGAACGTGAGTACGCGGAGAAGTCTTTCCGCCGCGCGCATGAGTTGTACGCGGAAGCGTCGAAGCTCGACCTCGCAGCCGCGGACCGGCGCTGGGTGGAGTTTCGTCTCGCGGATACGACGCTCCGTGCGGACGTAGCCAGCCCCAGCGACGATCCGGCGGACCGCAACGCAGCGCGTGAGGCGCTGGAGCGGCTCATCGCGGCGGGACCGGACGACGAGCTGCGCGCCGAAATGAATGAGGCGTTCGGCGACCACTTCATGACGCACCGTCGCGAGAGGAACCCCGGGAACGCCCAGCGCTGGTACGTCGCGGCGCTGGAGTACTGGGCGGGCAGCAGCGACCTGCCGCGCGCGCGCCGTCGCTATCTCGACATCGTCTGGAAGCTCGCCGGTCAGAACGAGGGATGGAACGTCCCGCGCAACGTGCTGGTCAGCGCCGTCGAGATCGCGGAAACGCCGAAAGACCGCGCGTTTGCCCGATACCTCCTCGCGTGGCAACTCGTGCACGAGGGCAACGCCGAAAGCGTCGAGCGCGGAGTGGAGCTGCTCGCGGAAGTGATCGCCATCGGACGCACCTCGGAGTACTACGATGACGCTCTCTATCTCTACGCAACGACTCTCGGCAATGACGGTGGGCAGGACTCGATCGTCGACTTTGAGAAGGCCCTTGGAGCTTACCGGCGACTCCTCGCCGAGTTCGACCCAGCGGGAACGCGCTTCCACGACTCGGCGAAGCAGGCCATCGCGAACATCACCGATCCTTCTGTGGGAGTGCTCGCGGGCGGGACGTTCCTGCCGGAGTCGGAACAGGAAGCGACGCTGGTGTGGCGGAACGTGCGCAGCATCCAGCTGGCTCTGGTCAGCATCGATCTGACCAAGGACACACGTTTCGACGAGCGCCAGCAGTGGGCTGAACAGATCGCGATCGAGGGACGTCCGGTGGTCCGTAAGTGGACCTACGAGACGAAGGACTCCGGTGAGCATCGTCCTGGCCTTCATGCCCTGCGCTTCGAGCCGAAGCTCCCGCCAGGTGCCTACATTCTCACCGCGGACGCGGAGGGGAAGAAGGCCCGTCAGCTCATTCTCGTCACCGACGCGCACATCCTCGTTCACGCGGGTCGCGAGCGGATGGACATCTACGTCTCCGATGTGGTCACGGGTGCGCCGATCAGCAATGCGCGGGTGCACATCTGGCAGCGAAGCGGTCGTACGGCGTTCGAGCGGGACGTGGTGGCGAATGGCAGTGGACTGGCGACGGTACCGATGGGCGATCGCAACGGCGCGACGCTCATCACCACCCGTGCCGGCGCGCGGCAGGCATATCACCAGACCTACAGTTACTACTCGAGCGCCGCCACGGCCGCGCAGTGGCGCGTCTACGCGTTCACGGACCGGCCAGCGTACCGGCCGAAGGAAACCGTGCAGTGGAAGATCATCGCCCGCATCCGCGACGACGAGCGATGGATCACGCCGGACGGCGCGGCACTCGACTACGAGATCACCGGACCTCGCGGAGAGAAAGTCTCCGCCGGAACGGCGAAGCTGAATCCGTTTGGCAGTTTCTGGGGCGAGTTGCCGCTGACCGAGGGGATGGCGCTGGGGTCTTACACGGTCACGTTCAAGGGGAAGAACGAGCATCGTGGCGCGGCGCAACTCTTCCGCCTCGAGGAGTACAAGCTTCCCGAATTTCTGGTGAAGGTCGTCACACCGGAGGACCGTCAGTACCGTCTCGGCGACACCATCGAAGCCACGATCGAAGCGACCTACTACTTCGGTGGCCCGGTCGCCAACGCGACGGTCGAAGCCGTGGTGTTCCAGCAGCCGTTCCATCGCTACTGGTATCCGAAGCGCCATTACGACTGGTACTACGCGCCGCAGCCGGAGTCGAGCGGGACCCGGATCAGGACCGAGACCCTGCAGACGGACGCCGCGGGACGCGCAGTCCTGCGCATCGATACACCACGCGACACGACCGACATGACGTACCGCATCGAGGCGCGCGTGGTCGACGCTTCACGTCGCGAGGTGAGAGGCGAGGGTAACGTGCGCGTGACGCGCCAGCGCTACACCGTCACGGCGCAGCCGGAGCACTACGTCCATCGTCCCGGCGACAGCGTATCGATCGACTTCAAAGCGCTCGATGCGAACGACAGACCGGTACAGACCAAGGGTACGGTCTCCGTCATTCAGCGGACCGCCAGCAGAATGCCGCCGCCGAGCCAGCCGGCTGGAAGGCGGCGCTCCGTACCTTTCACGGACAAAGAGATCCTGACCACTACGCTGACCACGAATGCGAGCGGCGAGGTCACGTTCACATTCACGCCAAAGACCGCTGGCCACTACATCGTGCGATGGAAGAGCGCGGACGGACCGCGCGCGCGCGACGTCGTCCCGGCGGAGACGGCGGTCTGGGTTGCAGACCGTTCCACGACGGAGCTCGGCTACTACTCCAACGCCGGGATCGATCTGATCGTGGACAAGGAAACCCTGCGTGCTGGTGAAACTGCGACGGTCATGGTCGTCGCGCCTGCAAGCGGTCGCTGGGTCGTGCTGAGCTCCACGGCGGACGATCTCGTCGATACGCAGCTGCACCATCTGGACGGTACCGTGAAACTCGTGCAGATTCCGGTGGACGAGCGCCACATCCCGAACTTCTTCGTGACCGCCTCGACGATCTTCAGCCGCGAGCTCGCCTCAGACGCCGAGCGCCTCGTGGTCCCACCGGTGGAGCAGTTCCTGACCGTCGACGTGAAGACGGATCGCGAGCAGTATCAGCCGCGTCAGGAAGGGACAGTCACCGTCACTGCGCGCGACGCCAGCGGCAAGCCGGTGCGGGCGGAGGTCGCTCTGGCCGTGGCTGACGAAGCGGTCACGGCGATTCAGCAGGATCCTGCCGGCGACCCGCGCCAGTTCTTCTACGGCGAGACGCGGGAGAACCCGCTGCAGGTGTCCGCGGGTCTGCACACGCAGCAGTACCTGTTGCTCGAGGAGAAACCGGCCGCGGATCCATCGTCGGACGAGGAGAAGCGCGAAGGAGATGGCCGTCTCTACGCGAAGGAAAGTGCAGGCATGGGCGGCGTCGCCGACACCGCGGCATCGATGGCATCACCTCCTCCTTCGCCGGCTCTGCAGAAAGCGATGAGGAATTCGAGAGCGGAGACCATCACCGTCACGGCCGAAGCGCCGATGGTGATGAACCAGGCCGCGCCGCAGCAGGTCGAGGTCGAGGTGCGCACCGACTTTCGTTCGACGGCATTCTGGAAACCGGATCTCGTCACGGACGCCAGCGGTGTAGCGACCGTGAAGGTGCAGTTCCCGGATGCGCTGACGACCTGGCGCGCCACTGCGCGCGCGGCAACAGCGACTTCGCAGTTCGGCATCGCCTCCTCGACGACGCGCACGAACATGCCGCTCCTGGTCAGGCTGCAGGGACCGCGCTTCTTCGTCGCGGGCGACCGCGTGGTCGTGTCCGCGATCCTCAACAACAACACCGACGCGGCGCAGACCGTGACGCCCGCGCTCGAGGTCGAAGGCCTGACCCTGGGCGGCGCGCAATCGACACAGGCGGTGCAGGTTCCCGCCCACGGCGAGGCGCGCGCGGAGTGGACGGTGGTCGCAGTGAAAGGCGGTCCTGCAAGGTTGCGTGTGACCGCCCGTTCCGCAACGCACGGCGATGCGATGGAGCGCACCTTTGTCGTGCACGAGCACGGCATCGACAAGCTCATCGCACGTTCCGGAAAGTTGCGCGGCACCGAGGCCCTGATCCGCCTCGACCTGCCGCGAGAGCGCCGCGCTACCGACCTGACCGTGCAGGTTGCGCCGAGTCTTGCCGTGACCATGCTCGACGCACTGCCGTACCTGATTCAGTTCCCTTACGGCTGCACCGAGCAGACGATGAGCCGCTTCCTTCCTGCCGCCATCGTCGCGCGCACCCTCGAGAAGCTCAACCTCGGACGCGCCCGTGTGGCCGGCAAGGACCTCGACGCCGTGACCGCCGCGGGCATCGCCCGCTTGTCCGACATGCAGCACAGCGACGGCGGGTGGGGCTGGTGGAAGGAGGGCGACAGCGACGCGTTCATGACGGCGTACGTCGTGTGGGGGTTCGCGATCGCGCGGGAGGGTGGTCTGCCCGTCGATCGCGCGCGCATTGATCGTGGCGCCGAGTGGCTCGACCGAAACCTGGTACAGGCTGAGCGCGCGTACAGCGATCAGGCCTGGATGCTTCACGCGCTATCGGCGTGGCGCAAGGCGCCGACGGCCGCCAGTCGTCGCGCGTTCGACAACGTCTGGAAGAACCGGGAACAGCTCACGGCGTACTCGCGGGCGCTGGTCGCGCTGACCGCGCATCGGTGGAACGAGGCGGAGCGCGCCAGTGTCCTGGTGCGGAACCTCGAGGATGGGGTGAAGATCGATCGGGCGCCGGACCAGTCCGTGCTGCTCAAAGGGGAGACCGCAGCAGAGACGATGGGGACTGCCCACTGGGGTGCAAGCGGCTTCTGGTGGCGCTGGTACGAGGGCCCGGTGGAGACCACCGCATTCGTTCTGCAGGCGCTGGTGACCATCGATCCGGATCACAAGCTGATCGAGCCGGCGATGAACTGGCTGGTGAAGAACCGTCGCGGGACGCAGTGGAGCAACACGCGCGATACCGCCATCTCGCTGCTGGCGCTGAACGACTACCTGCAGCACAGCGGCGAACTCGCGGCCGATGTTGCATATGAGCTGTCCGTCAACGGGAACGTGATTGCCACGAAGACGCTCATCGCGGCTGACGTGCTCGGCGCCCCAAGCAGGTTCACCATCGATCCCTCGGTGCTCACCGACACGACGCAGGAAGTACGCATTCGCCGCATGGGAGGGAAGTCGCCGCTTTACTTCGCGGTCGAGGCACGCTTCGTCTCGCTGGAGGAGCCGGTTAAGGCGGCCGGGAACGAGCTCTTCGTGCGCCGTGAGTACTTCCGCCTCGCTCCACGCCCCACGCTGCTCAAAGGCGTGCAGTACGACCGCGTTCCGCTGCGCGACCAGGAGTCGATTGCCAGCGGAGAGCGCGTCGAAGTGGTGGTGACGGTGGAGTCGAAGAACAACTACTCGTACCTGCTCTTCGAAGACCTCAAGCCCGCGGGCCTCGAGGCCGTGGAACTGCAGAGCGGGCAGGCGCTCTACGCGACCAATGCAAAGACCGGCCGCTCCACCTGGGTCTACCAGGAACTTCGCGATCGCAAGGTGGCCATGTTCATCGACCATCTGGACCAGGGTGTGTGGGAGATCCGCTACACCCTCCGCGCCGAAGTCCCTGGCGAGTTCCACGCCCTCCCGCTCCTCGGCCACGCGATGTAC
>JANMSA010000332.1:0-19518 GCA_031388865.1 Acidobacteriota bacterium
CGATCCGCTTTGAATCGCTGGCCGTGTGCGAAAGCCGCGGCCTGGCGGAGAGAGCGGGTTTCGAGATGCAGATGGCTTCCTTCGCACTGGAGTCGAACCTCGCACGACATCCTCAACTGCGCGTGATGGCCAGCAGGTAACGGCAGGCGGCACCGAAATGACGCGCAGGATGCGCGCCGCTCGTGCCATCATTGGCAACTGCCATGAGGGCGATTGCGCTGGCCCCAGAGCGCGGCGTCGATGGAGGATCGCGAGCTGGCCACGTTGTGGCTCCAGCAGCTGGACGTGATCCAGGAAAACGAGTGCTGCGGCTAAACTACCGCCCATGACGCGTACCATCGGCTTCATCGGCGGCGGCAACATGGCCGAGGCCATGATCCGCGGGTTGTTGCGAGGGAACGATTTCTCGCCGGCGCAGGTGTCGGTGTCCGGGCCCCGCGAGGAGCGCATGCGCGAGCTGCACGACGCGTACGGGATCGAGGCCACGACCGACAATCACGTCCCCGCCGCGGCCGAAATCGTGGTGCTTTCCGTGAAGCCGCAGATTCTGAGTCGCGTGCTCGATGACGTCGGCGGCGCGATCAGCGCGGACGCGCTCGTGATCTCCATCGCCGCGGGCGTGCCCGTCTCCTCGATTCAGGAGCGTCTGGCGGCCGGGACGCGCGTCATTCGCGCCATGCCAAACACGCCCGCGCTGGTCGACGCCGCCGCGACCGCGATCGCCGGAGGGGAGCACGCGCGCGAAGCCGATCTTCTCGACGCGAAGAAAATCTTCGACGCGATCGGCATCACGGTGATCCTCGAAGAGTCGTCGATGGATGCCGTCACCGGTCTGTCGGGCTCAGGACCGGCGTATGTCTTCCTGATCCTGGAAGCCCTCAGCGACGCCGGCGTGAAGGTGGGCCTTTCGCGCCGCACCTCGCAGCTCCTCGCCGCCCAGACGCTCCTCGGGTCCGCGAAATTGCTGCTCGAGACCAACGAACATCCGGGGCGGCTCAAGGACATGGTCACCTCGCCGGGCGGGACGGCCATCACCGGTCTGCACACGCTGGAAAACGGAGGCGTGCGCACCACGCTGATGAACGCAGTCGAGGCGGCTACGCGTCGCTCGCGCGAGCTGGGCGAGGCACTGCGGAAGAAGGACTGAGTGGACCCGATCGACGAACTGGAGAAGGAGCTGAATGAGGCCACACGCCGCGCGTGGAGCCTCGTGCAGACGACTGATGGCCGGCTGTTCACGGTCCGCCCGCAGCCTGGCCGCTGGTCCGCCGCGGAGTGTCTGGCGCATCTGAGCCTTTCGACGGAGCTGTTTCTGCCGGTCCTGCGCAAAGGGATCGAGAAGTCGCTCAGGAGCACGGCCAGGCGCAAACCGCGGATGGACCTACTTGGAAGCATCCTGCGCTGGTTCCTCGAGCCGCCCATCCGGCAGCGGATGAGGACGTCGGCGCCCTTCGTGCCCAAGGCGGTCCGCGCGAAGGCGGACGCCTTCACGGAGTTTGCTGCTCTGCAAGAGAAGCTGATCGACCTTCTCCGCGAGGCGCGGAATGGCGATCTGAGCGAAAAGGTCGTCTCGGCGTTCGACAAGCGCGTCCGCTACAACCTCTACTCCGCCTACCGCATCATCGCCGCCCACGAGCGCCGCCACCTCTGGCAGGCGGAGCAGACCGTGGCCGCGCTGCGCAAGTAGATGTCGGTTGTCAGTTGTCTAGCGCCTTTTGGCCCGGCGGGACCCGGCGCGAGCGCCGCTGTCGGAGCAGCGCCTTGCGCCCTGAGTTAAGATCCGCGCCGCATGAGACCCATCGTTCTCGCACTGTGCATCATCTGGTCCGGCGCGTCGTTCGCGCAGGCCACGCGCTATCGCCTGGAGCGCATCGTCGTGGAAGGCTCGAACATCTCCGAGGAAATCGTCCGGGGAGAGGCGCGCCTGGAGGAAGAGCAAAGCTTCACAGAGGAGGATTTCCGGCAGGCGGTCTACCGCATCCGGCGCCTTCCCTTTGTCACCGACGCCACCTACCGGATCGAGACCGGGCTGACCGCGGGCGGCACGACGCTGATCGTGCGCATCCTCGATACGACTCCGGTCTTCTACGACGCCGGCCTCCGCGCGACGCGCCAATCGGATGGTGAGACGAGCTACGACGCCTCCACGCTCCTCGGCGGCCGCTGGCTCCTCGACAACCTGGGTGTGCTCGAGGGCGCGGTGCAGAAAGCCGACGGCGACGACGGCGTTCTGGTCGGAGTGGCCTACCGCGCCTACGACATCTACGGGACGGGGGCGACCGCATCCGTCACGATCGCGCAGCGCTTCAAGGCCACCGAGCGCGTCTACGACCCGCAGGCCGTGATCACGCTGGGGTATCCCCTCACGCAACGGCAGTCGCTGACGCTCTCGGCCTCGCGCTCGAAATCCCGGGTGATCCGCGACTTCGATCGCAACGGCGACGACGATACGAACGATAAAGACGACGCCGACCGCGACGACAACTTCAACCTGACGGACCGCACCCGCTTCACTTTTGCCGAGCTGCGGTGGTCCTACGATTCCATCGACGATCCCCTCTTCGCGACTCGAGGCGTTTCCGTGTCGGGTGGTCCGCGCTACTTCAACAATGAAGACATCGTGCAGACGTTTGTCGCCACTCCGCCTCCGAAAATCGTCGGTACCGAGACCAAGGCGAATGCCATCGGCCTTGCGGGCGATGCAGCGGCGTATCGCCCCCTGTTCGGACGGGCGACAGGCTTCGTTCGTCTCCACGGCGACGGAGCTCGCACGGAGGAGACCGAAGTGGAGAACGCCAACGGCAGTGCGGCAGGGGGGCTGGCGTTTGATTTTCACAACAACGTCGAGGGCGCGCTCCGCCCGTTCAAGGCGCGCCTCGAATTCGGCGCCGGCTATCGGACGGTCCGCGTCCAGGGCCCCGGCTCGGCAGAGTTCACCGACGACGGGCCATTCGCAGAGGCCGCGTTCGTGATGCGTCACCGCTGGGGCAACGTCCGCCTGACCGGCACGTACGTCGCCGAGTAGGCCGCGCTTCTTTCACTGTTGTCCGTTTTCGGTTGTCGGTTGTCAGTTGTCTGCGAGCGATCCGGAAGGAAAGAGCTGGCATGCTTCGCCGTCTTCGCGGCACAAGAGGGCCGGAGGCGTGATGGAGAATCGCCGATCAAGGTTCGACACGCCGGAGGCGTGATGGCGAATAGCCGGTGGTTGAAGCGCGGAGCGCGGGTACCACCGGTTGAATGGTCTCCCATCACCACTTCCACGGGATGCCATCAAGCGATGACGCACGGCATGGGAGATTGGCGGCACTCGCGAGCCATCACCGGCCAGGCCATGAACCCGCAGACAACTGACAACCGACAACCGAGTACTGCCGGCGAAGCGCGGCCCGCGGCTACACGCGTTTCCTGCGTGCGCGCAGGAACTCGACCACCCCGGGCAGCAGGGAGAGCACGATCACGATGATGATCACCTTCTCGATGTGCTGCTCGGTGGCCGGGAAAAGGGTGACCAGCAGGTAGCCGAGCATGGTCATCGAGAACACCCAGGCCACGCCGCCGACGACGTTGAAGATGGCGAACCTGCGATAGCCCATCCCGGCCATCCCTGCCACCACGGGTGCGAACGTGCGGATGACCGGCACGAAGCGCGCGATGATGATGGTCTTGCCGCCGTGGCGCTCGTAGAACTCCTGCGTTGCGATGAGGTGCTTCTTCTTGAACAGGAGCGAGTCTTCCTTGCGGAACAGCGCCGGACCGAGCTTCTTGCCAATGTAGTACCCGGTCGCATCGCCGGTGATCGCACAAAACATCAGCAGCAGGTTCAGGTAGACGATGTTCAGGTCACCTTTGGCTGCGAAGAGACCCGCGGTCACCAGCAGCGAGTCGCCGGGTAGGAAGAAACCGATCATGAGACCGGTCTCGGTGAAGACGATAATGGCAAGGGCGATATAACCGCCGGCCTGCACGAGGCCGCGAACATCCGTCAGGAAATGAAACCACTCACGAAGGGTTTCCATGAAGAGCGCGAGATCCTAGCATGTCCTCGATGCAATACCAGTACGACGTCGTGATCCTCGGTGGCGCCTTCAGCGGCGCCGCGGCTGCGATTCTCCTCCGGCGCGACCGCCCGGAACTGCGCGTGCTCATCATCGAGAAAGCTCTGCAGTTCGACGAGAAGGTCGGCGAAGCCACGACGGAGATGGCGGCCATGTTCCTCACGCGCCGCCTGGCCATGTGGCGTCATCTCGAGAATGATCACCTGCCGAAGGAAGGGCTGCGTTACTGGTTCTCGAACGACAAGGTGACCGGCCATGCGAGCGCGAGCGAGACCGGCGGGTTCGTCCGCAGTACGGTCCCGGCGTTTCAGCTGCGTCGCGATGCGCTGGATGAGCATCTGCTCGCCACCGCGGTGAACGAGGGGGCGGAACTGTGGCGTCCCGCTCGGGTAACGGACGCGGCTATCGGCGATTTCGAGCAGAAAGTGACGGTGACGGTCGGGGAGGAAACGCGCGAGATCTCCTGCCGCTGGCTCCTCGATGCCACAGGCCGGGCGAACTTCCTGGGACGCAAGCTGAACCTGATTGCGCGCAACGACGAGCATCCCACTGCGGCGATCTGGTGCCGCTGGAAGGACGTGCGCCACATCGACGATCTCGCGGTGCGCCTCGGAATCTCCAGCGCCAACGTCGGGTCGCGCCGCCTGGGGACGAATCACTACACGGGTCACGGCTACTGGATCTGGGTCATCCCTCTCGGAAACGGGGAGACCAGCATCGGCGTGGTCTTCGACAAGCGTCTCGTCGACCTCCACCAGAGCAAGGACCGGCCGGCGGATTTCATCGAGTTCCTGAAGGCGATTCCGGCACTCGCGGAGTTGCTCGAAGGGGCGGAACCGCGCCTCGACGATCTCCGCTTCTATTCGCATCTCGCTTATGCAACGAGCCAGTACATGGGTCGCGGGTGGGCACTCGTTGGCGATGCGGGGGCGTTTCTCGATCCGTACTATTCGCCCGGGCTCGACCACGCAGCGTTCACCGCGGAGGCGACGGTCGAGATCATCAAGCAGGACGCGATGGGGAAGGACGTCAGCGCGCTCATCACGGAGCACAACGCGACCTTCATCCGCTCCTACTGGCGTTTTTTTCGTGCGGTCTACAAAGACAAGTACTACTACATGGGAGAGGCCGATCTGGTCAGCGCGGCCATGCTCATGGACACCGCGCAGTACTACATCTTCATGGTCATCCCTGCGTACAAGTTCCTGAAGCGCTTCCACTGGATGCCCGTGCTGGGTCCCAGGCCGGCATCGTTGAGCTACGGGCTGATGCGGACGTTCAACGTGCGTTTCAAAGCCATCGCGGACAAGCGCCGCGCTGCCGGTCGTGCTGGCGCCCTCAATGACAATCGCCGCATCAAGGTCTACTTCAACCTCGGCCTCGCACCTCTGCGCATGGCCGCTCGCGGCATCAAGATCTGGCTCAAGGCGGAGTTGTTCAGCCTGGGCATGCGGCCGCTCGGAACGAAGGCCCGGCTCGCCGAGCCCGCAGAAGTGCCGCAGAAGTAACCGCGTACCGCTCGGCGATTCAGTATGCAGTAGGCGGTAGGCAGGAGATGAAGAACGCCTCCTCTCGCTCTCTGCGTCGACTACGTCTTCAGGACCGCAACTCCGGTGGGTCGACCGGCGTGACCGCGATCCGGTACTCTCGCCGTCGTGAAAAGCGCCGTCGTGAAGAGCGCCGTCGTGAAGAGAGGTCGCGACCATCTTGCGGAGCTCGTGATCGGGTCAGCGCTCCTGGTCGCTTTCGCAGCTCTTCGCCTTCCCCTTTTCTCGGCGACCGGCGCGGGCCTGGGGTGGAACAGCGATGCGGCCATCTTTGGATTGATGGCCCGGGCGATTGCGGAGGGCCGCGACGTCCCCCTGTTTTTCTGGGGGCAGTCGTACCTCGGAACGATCACCTCACTCGCGACCGCGGCGGTTGCGTTCGTGACAGGGGCCGGCCACGTCGGGCCGCGTACGCTGCGGGTTGCCGTGGCTCTGGAAGTGCTGGCCGGAGTCATTCTCTATTGGCTGGCCTTCCGACGCAGTGTGGGGCGCTGGGTTGCGGGGATCGCAGCGGCGTGGCTCATCGCGGGTCCCGCGTTCCTGTTCTTCTTCGTGATCGCTCCTATCGGAGCGGAGCAGTTGTTTCTGACGAGCGCGCTGCTGTTCTGGTTCTCGACACGCGCGGACCTGATCCGTCCCTTGGAGTGGTTCACCCTGGGGCTGCTCTGTGGCCTCGGCATCTGGGTGCACCAGGGCATCGTGCCGATGATCATCGCGGCCCTCGCAGCGCAGTGCTGGAGGCGGCGCCTTTCGCTGCGTTGGGTGGTCTGGGGCGTTGCGGGCGCGGTGGTCGGGTACCTCCCCGCCGTCGTGTGGAGATTGGGGGGGCACCCGATCCTCTATCGCCGCACCCTCATTCCGTGGCGGCCTGCGCGCGTCTGGGAGAACCTCGTCGAAACGATCTCCAGCGACGCCTGGCTGCTACTGGCCGATGACTCGGCAGCGGGGGTGATTGCCGGTGCGACGATGCTCGCATTCGTCCTGGTCGCAGTGCGGCGCATGGAGTGGTCGCGCGGTCCCATCGTGATGGCCGGCACCATCCTCATGAGTCTGTCTTTCTGGATCCTTTCGAACTATCCGTCTGCGGGTGCGGTGCGTTACATCGTACCGGCCGTTCCCTTGCTGTACGCAATCGCTGCGCTGGGGATCGTCGAGTGGGGGAGAGCGGGCGGACCGCGGCGGGTGATGGCCGTCGTTGGCGCGATCGTCATCACAGCCGCACTCTACATACCGCGCTACGGTGAGGCACGCGACGTCCAAGCCGGAAGAGCGGAGCAGTATGCAGACTGGCCGGGCGGATTCGATCCGCGTCCAACGCTGCAGAGGATCCGGGCCGGTGGCTATCGAGTCTGTTATGGCGAGGCGTGGGTGGCGCACAAGCTCGAGTGGATCTCGAAGCCGACCGTGCGCTTTGTTCCAGTGAGGATCGTGCATCGAACGCTGTCGCAGTCGCTGGGCTTGATCCGTGAGCCGGGTGCCAAGTGTTTCGTAGAGAACGACGGAGACGTTCGGCGGCTGTCGGCGGAGGAGGAGGCGCGATGGCGCGGGAGCGTCGTCGTGCGCGCCCGGAAGGCAGGGCTCACTCGGTAGCGCGGCGTTAGGAACGAACGATGAACGACGAACGATGAACGATGAACGATGAACGATGAACGATGAACGATGAACGACGAACGACGAACGATGAACAATGAACGATGAACGATGAACGATGAACGATGAACGACGAACGATGAACGATGAACGATGAACGATGAACGATGAACAAACCAAGGCCATCGATCGCGGGGAATCGAAGGCGCATCACAGCGCGGCAAGCGCCGCTCGCTTCACTTTTCCCCGCTCGTCGACCGGCATTTCGTCGATGAGCTTCACGATCCGCGGAACCTTGTGCGGGGACAGGCGCTGGCGGCAGAACTCGCGCACGAGCTCGCGGGTGACATTCGGCAGCGCGACGATGGCCGCTGCGACCACTTCGCCGCGAGCCCCAGCGGGCGCTCCATAGACCTTCGCCTCGCGCACGCCTTCGATCTCGAGGAGCACTGCCTCGACTTCCCGCGGATTCACCTTCTTCCCCGCGGTGTTGATGAGATCGGATACGCGACCGATGAGTGCAACCTCACCCTCTTGCATCTCCACGAGATCGTCCGTGACGAACGTCGCATCCCGGAAGGGCTCGAAACGGTTTGCGGCGAGCAGGGATCCCGCAGCCACGGAGCTGCTTCGGACGGAGAGGCGGCGCGCATCCATCGACAGCGTCACACCGTTGAGCGCCTCGCCCACCGTCCCCCGCTCCACTGCGCCTCCCGGCCGGTCATAGGTGATGCCCCCGCACTCGCTGCACCCGTAGAACGAATGCACCTCGATCCCGAACCGCTCACGGAAGCGGCTGGACGTCGCTGCAGGCAGCGGCGCTCCCGCGGAGATGAACGTCCGTACGGTCTCGAACCGGCCGTGTGCGGCGGTGGCGAGATGGTCGAAGACCATCGGAATCAGCGGCGCGACGGTGCAGCGGTGAAGGTTCGCCAGATCGATGAGCGCCTGCGGCAGGTAGTCGTTGGAGACCACGATCGGAGTTCCGTTCGCGATCAGCGGCATCACCAGATTGGAAAAGCCGTAAGAGTGGGAGAAGGGGATGGCGCCGAGGTTCAGATCGCCGGCGCGGATGTCCATCGAGGAGCAGATGTTCGCGCAATCTGCCAGCAGGTTCGCCTCAGTGGCGACGATTCCCTTCGGGGCGCCGGTCGAGCCCGAGGTGAGCTTGACGAGCCGGGCGTTCACGGGAAGGGGCCGATCGACAGATGGGGACGAGCCGCCGGCAACGTGGCGGATGGAGAGCCCGCTGCGCGACAGGAAACCGCGGATGCCGAAGTGCGAGAGGATCGACGCGGCTTCGGTCCCGGTTGCGTCGCGATCGAAGGGGAAGACCACGAGATCGAGCCTTGCCGCGGCGAGGAACGCTGCCACGAAGTCGACGGAGTTGGGGAGTTGCAGGGCGAGCGCGTCGCGGGGCCGAAGTCCGGCGGCGGCGAGATCCATCGCCAGCTCCCCGGCTCGCGCAAGCAGCGCCGCTCTCGTCGTGACGCCGTTGCCGATGAGCGCCACAGCGCTCGGAGCGGCGTCCACCAGGGACTTAAATCGTTGGAACATGGGACCTTCCGGCAGAATAACACGCCGGGCCCAAGGCGTTTAGGGACGCCGATGCGCGACGTCATCGTCATTGGAGGCGGACCTGCCGGAAGCACGGCCGCGACCCTCCTCGCCCAGCAGGGACTGGCCGTGACGCTCCTCGAGCGCGAACGGTTCCCACGCTTCCAGATTGGCGAGTCGCTGCTTCCGTACAACAACGATCTCTTCACCCGGCTCGGCCTCACCGAGGAGCTTCGGAACGGCGACTACTTTCCAAAGTACGGCGCCTGTTTCGTGACCGGCGACGGTCAGGTCAGCTACCAGTTTCGTTTCGACAAGCGCCTGCGCGACCCGTATCGCAACGCCTTTCAGGTGAGGCGATCCGAGTTCGATCACCTGCTGCTCAAGAACGCTGAGAAGCACGGGGTGGACGTCCGGGAGCAGACGCCGGTCACCTCCATTGATCTCACCGATCCGGAGAGGGCGATCGTGAATGGAGACCTCGAGGCGCGCTTTGTCGTCGATGCCAGCGGTCATGGTGCGATCGTCGGCAGCCGGGCGGGCTTGCGCGCAGACGTTGCGTCGCTGAAGAAGATCGCGTTCTTCGCGCACTACGAGAACGTGCCGCGCGCATCGGGGAAGAACGCGGGCAATACCGTCATCGTCGTGATCCGCAATGCGTGGTTCTGGCTCATCCCGATCACCGCGGACACCATGAGCGTCGGCCTGGTCGTCGACCGCGAGCACTTCCTGCGCTGCGGCCTCGAGCCCGAAGCGCTTCTGGAGCGGACGATCGCCTCGGCGCCATGGGTCGCGGAACGGATGAAACACGCCAGGCGCACGACGCAGATCTACGCGCGCAAAGACTTCTCGTTCCGGATGAGCAGCCTGACCGGCAGCAACTACGCGCTGATCGGGGACGCGGCCGGATTTCTCGATCCGATCTTCTCCACCGGCGTGTTCATGGCCATGAAGTCCGCGGACATGGTGGTGCCCGCGTTGGTCGACCGCCTGCGAACCGGATCCATGAAGGGGCTGCGCCGCTACGAGCGCGAGATGCAGCGGGGGCTGGACAAGTACCTCCGCTTCATCCGGCAGTTCTACGATCACGATTTCCTGGAAATCTTTCTGCAACCTGCCGACCGGTGGGGGATCCTCGATGCGGTCACAGGCGTGCTGGCCGGAGACATTTTCTCGAAGCGGAACAACCGGCTGCCGCTCGCGCTGTTCTTCCTCCTGGTGAGACTGCAGCGCCTACGCTTCGGGATCGCGCCGCGGATTGCCTGGGATGCGCTCCCCGGCGCCGCTAGTGTGGTGTGTCGCAAATAGCCATGCGTGATGCTGCGCGATGGAGGCTTGATGGCGAGCCGACGCGACGCAGCCGATGCGGGGTGGCATCGTCGAGGAGCGGCGGCGAAGCAAGCGGGCCTTCAGCGTGCTGCAGCCGCTTGGATATTTGCGACACACCACACTAGACTCTGACCGGCATGACGACCACGGACCTGAAACGCAAGCTCAAGGAACTGCTCATCGAGCGGCTCAAGTTCGAAGACATGACTCCGGATGACATCCCGGACGACGATCCCCTCTTCGCCGGAGGCCTCGGCCTCGACTCCATCGACGCGCTGGAGATCGTGGTGATGCTGGAGACCGAATTCGGGATCAAGGTGAAGAACGAGACCTCCGCACGCGACTCCTTCCACTCGATCTCGACCCTTGCCGAATTCGTGGAGAGTAAGCAAGCTCAAGCGCAGAACGTCTAGCGTTATGGCCGTGGCTGCCGTTGGCGCCTCAGTTGTCAGTTGTCGGTTGTCTGAGACTTACAGGCTCACGGCAACAGCCCGAAGAAAAACGCAACGAGAGGGCCAAAGTTTCATCAACTCTCCGGTTCAGTGTTGCTCGTCCCGGACTGTCGTCCAGGCGATGATGCGCAGACAACTGACAACGGACAACGGACAACGGACAACCGACAACGGACAACCGACAACCGACAGCAGACAACCGACAACCGGAACCATCAACCAATGAACTGGCTCACCAACCTCCCGCACCAGATTCCCTTTCGCGCGGCTTCTGCCGTGCGCCGGGTGGACGACAAGACCATCGAAGGCGTCTATCTGTGCACGGCGAACGACGTATTGCCAGCCGGGGTGATGGTGGTGGAGGCGATGGCGCAGTTCGCGGGAGGGCTGGTGTTCCGCGAACAAGGGTTCTTCAGTGGCATCGATCGCTGCGAGCTGTTGCGGCAGGTCGAGCCTGGGGATCTGGTGGTCTGCACGGTAACCCTGGAGGCGGAGTTCGGCGGCACCTTCCGCTTCAGCGGAACCGGACACGTGGATGGAGTAGAAGTGCTGCGCGGCAGGTTCTATCTGTCCGCCGCTCATGCGCAAGCCTGACCTCTCCACTCGCATCGCCGTCACGGGTGCGGGAATCGTCTGCTCGATCGGTCGCAACAAGGCAGAAGTGTGGCAGGCGATCGTCGAGTCGCGGGCAGGAATCGCCACCCTGACGCGCTTCCCTGGGGAGACTTTCCCAACGGATCTCGCGGCAGAGGCGGAGGCGGACCTTCCGAAGCAGAAGCGGTTCTCGCGGACGGATCTGCTCGCGATCGTCGCGGCGAAGGAGGCGGTCCAACAGGCGGGAGAGATCCCTCTCGAACGCGCGATCGTCTCCATCGGTACGTCGACCGGAGGTCTGCTCGAGGGGGAGGACTACTACTTTCAGCGCATGCGGACGGGCCGGCGTCGGGCTCCTGCCTCGCGCGTGTTGCAGCAGCCAACGTCCGGACCGTCGGACGCAGTGGCGCGCGCGTTCAAACTGGGTGGAGGCGTGGTGTCGAATGCCACAGCCTGCGCGTCCGCTGGCGCCGCGATCGGGATGGCGGCTGATTACCTGAGAGCGCGTCACGCAGACGTGGCGATCGCCGGCGGCAGCGATGCACTTTGTCGTCTTACGTACAGCGGATTCAACGTCCTGCAGGCCGTAGATCCGGAGCCCTGCTCGCCCTTTGGGGCGTCACGCAAGGGCATCACTCTCGGCGAGGGCGCGGGATTCCTCGTTCTCGAGCGCTGGGACGACGCTGTCGCCCGCGGCGCGACGATTCTGGCGGAGCTCTCGGGATATGGCGCGTCCTGCGATGCCCATCATCCGACGGCGCCGATCGAAGACGGCCGCGGAGCCGCAGCCGCCATGCGCGGCGCATTGTCCGAGGGCCGGCTGTCGCCCGGTGCCGTCGATTACGTGAACGCGCATGGAACCGGAACCGCGCTCAATGACGCCGCAGAGACGTGCGGGATCATCGCCGCCCTGGGAACCGGAGTCCCCGTCTCCTCCAGCAAGTCCTACTTCGGACACACTCTCGGCGCCTCCGGCGCGGTCGAGGCGGTGGTCACAGTGCTCGCGCTGCAGAACCAGATCGCACCGCCGACTCTGCGCCTGCATCAGGCCGCGGCCGAATGCCCACTCGACTACATCCCTCACACTCCGAGGGAAATGGCGTTGGAGAACGTGCTCTCGAACACGTTTGGATTCGGGGGGAGCAACGTGTCGCTGTTGTTCCGTCGCGCCTCTTCTGCCAGCTCGCAGCTCGCAGCTCCAAGCTCGCAGGAGATACGCGGTTAGCTCGCAGCTCTCAGGAGATACGGCGAGACCGGCGTGTGCGTTGCGAGAACTGCCGCTTCAGACGGCCTCCCGTCGCGATGCTAGGATGCGCGGCTCTACGGCTCTGGGCTCCTGCTAGCTGAGAGCTGCGAGCTGAGAGCTAAAGAGATGAGCTGCGAGCGGACATGAGAATCCCCATCACTGGCATCGGCGTGATCGCGCCTGGCGCGATCGGTGTCGAGGCGTTCCGCGTCATGCTGGCGAGCGGGCAGAGTGCAGGTGTAGAGATTGACCGGTTCGACACGAACGGCCTGTCCTCGCACCGGGCTGCCTTGGTTCGGGACTTTCGTCCCAAGGAGTTCATCGCGCCCATGAAAATGCGGCGGATGAACATGTTGTCGCGGCTGGGCGTTGCCGCTGCGAAGCTCGCGATCGAGGACTGCGGCGGGACGGTCCCCTCGGAAGCGGGCGTTGCGATCGGGACCGCGTTCGGACCGGTGCAGACGTCCGTCGAGTACATGGAGCAGTACGTGGAGAAGGGTGCCGCGCTCGCGCCGCCGCAGCTCTTTGCGGAGTCGGTCGCGAACGCGCCTGGCAGCCACATCGCCATCGAGTGGGGACTGCGCGGGTTCAACGTGACGATCACCCAACGCGAATCCTCGGTCCTGGCGGCGGCGATGTATGCGGCCACGCAGATCGGGAAAGGGAGTGTCCGTGCGGCGCTGATCGGCGGTGTGGAAGAGGCGAACGAGATGCTGTTCAGCGTCCTCGACCGGCTGGGAGCGCTGGCGCACGCGGAGCCCGATCTCGACGAAGCAGCGCGTCCCTTCGACGATCGGCGCAACGGCCTCATGCTCGGTGAAGGCGGCGCGATGCTCATCGCCGGCGCGGGCTCGCGCAAGCCCTACGGATGGCTGGCTGGTTTCGGCATGGCGCGCGACACGACCGCGTCGACCTCCGACTGGGGCGATGACCCGGCCAGCGTCGTCAGGGCGATGAAGGCGGCCATTGCGGATGCGGACCTGGAACCGCGCGACATCGAAGCGGTGTACGTCTCGGCCAACGGGTCGCGTCGCGGTGACGCGGTCGAGGAGCGTGCGCTCCAGCAGTTGTTCGACCGGGCGACGCCGCTCGTGGCGACCAAGCAGGTGTTCGGGGAGTACGCCGCCGGGGGAGCTCTGCAACTCGTCGCGGCTTTCCTCGCGATCGATGAACGGCGGTATCGGAACGTGCTCGTGAACTCGGTGTCCGCCGGTGGCGGGATCGTCTGTGCCGTGCTCTCGGCAGAGGACAGGGTCTGATGGAGCGTGTGATCGCAATCGTGCCTGCGCTCAATGCGGAACACACCTTGCCGAAGGTGGTCGAGGAAACGCGCCGTCACCTTCCATCGGTGGTGGTCATCGACGACGGCTCTACGGACGGCACGGGGAAGGTTGCGCGCGAGACGGGCGCGATCGTGCTGCGGCATGAGGTGAATCGCGGCAAGGGCGCCGCGCTCAAGACCGGTTTCGCCTGGGCGCTGGAGAACGGCTACGACGGTGTAATCACCCTCGACGCGGATGGACAGCATCTGCCCGCGGAAATTCCGAAGTTTGTCGCCGAGCGTGCCAGCGGCGGCGCGGATCTGATCATCGGCGGCCGCTCGCACCTGTTCCGGCAGATGCTGCCGCGGCGCCGCAACGCCAACCGTTTCTCCGCCTGGTGCATCGCCAAGTGCTCCGGCGTGCGCATCACGGACTCGCAGAGCGGATTCCGGTACTACTCGCGCGATTTGATTCTGGCGACGAAGCTTCGTACGAACGGCTTCGACATGGAGAGTGAAGTGATCGTCCGGGCGGGCCGCGGCGGTTTCCGGATCGTGACCATCCCCATCGAGCTCGGGTTCGTCGACGGAGTGTCGACCAGTCACTACAAGCCGCTCAAAGACACGCTGCGCATCGCGTGGACGGTGACACGCGCGCGTTTCCTCTGGTAGTCGGAGTCGCTGCTCCCCGTATTCGGCGCGGTCGCGCGGGGGCTTCACCACAGAGGCGCAGAGAGCACAGAGGGGGACGGAGGAAGTCAAAAACAACAACTTCTCTGTGGACCTCTGGGTCCTCTGCGTCTCTGTGGTGAACCGTTCCCTCTTCCCACGCGGAAACAGCGTGTCATCACCACCCGCGTCCCTGACGCTACTTCGGCAGGACCTTCCGCGGCATCATCTCCGCGCGATTCGCGGTCTCCCACACCACTGTAGCCACGACGGCAGCTGCCTGCATCAGATCTTCACGCTGCAGGCGCTCATAGGAGTCCCAGTTCGTATGGTGCGTCCGCGCTGAATACTCGACGTCGTCCTGGATGAACTGAAAGCCGGGGACGCCCACTTCGTCGAACGGCACGTGGTCGGTGCTCATCGTATTGCGCATCGTCACGGTTGTCGCACCGAGGTCGTGAAGGGGGGTGAGCCACGCCGCGAAGAGGGGATACGCGGCGGCGTTCTCCTGGGAGTAAATCCCGCGGATCTTCCCCGTGCCGTTATCCATGTTGAAGTAGGCGGAGAGCCTGGCATGCCCCGGCTTCAGCGTCAGCGCCCCCTTCTCGGTGCGCATCGACGCCGGCAGCTTCGCCTGCTCCGGATCTTTGGGCTCCTCGCGTTTTGCAAAGTGCTGTTCGACGTAGGCGCGGGATCCGAGGAGGCCCTGCTCTTCGCCACTCCAGAGGGCAATGCGGATGGTGCGTTTCGGCGGCTTGCCCAGCGTGTTCAGGATGCGCGCGGCTTCCATCATCACGGCAACCCCGGCCGCGTTGTCGGTCGCGCCGGTGCTGTTGTGCCAGGAGTCGAGGTGAGCGCCCATCATCACCACTTCGCCCTTCTTGTCGCTGCCTGCCATCTCGGCCACGGTGTTGTACGCGTTGAGATCCTGGTCGTGGTACTGCGCGGCGATGTTGATCTCCAGCTCGACGTCCGTCTTCGCGTCGATGAGCCGGGCCATCCGCGCGTAGTGCTCCGGGGCGATGCCCATGGAGGGCACTCCCACTGGCTCGTCGTCGCGCCACGTTCCCGACGATTGCACACGGAACACTCCCGAGTCGCCGTTCCCGCTGTCGATGATCGCGACGATCTTCTCGTCAATGGCGAACTGCGCGACGAGCTTGCGGAACTCGCGGCGCCGCAGGAAGCCCGCCGTGCGCTCGCTGTCGCGTTCAGCCGGAATGTCATACTCGGCGAGCTTCTCCAGCTCCTGCTCGTCGTAGCGGGCCAGGGCTGCCTTCTCCTGCGGCTTCATCTCCCGCGGATCGGCGATCATCAGGATGGCGCCGGCGAACTTTCCCTTGTTCTTCTCGAGGTCTTCCTTCGTCTCGAGCTTGGCCTTCATGACTTTGGCGCGCACAGGGCCGCTGGTGGGCGGTGACCATGCCTTGGGCAGACCGTAGAGCTGCGTGGTCTGGGGGGTGATCATGCGCACGGAGTAAGCGTCGCTCGTCCAGCCGCGGCCGAACTTGTAAGCTTCCATGCGGGCGCCGGAAAGGCCGATCTTCGTCAGCTCGTCACGCGTCCACTCGTTGGCCTTCTTCATGCCGGGCGAGCCCGTCAGCCGTGGTCCGATCGTGTCGGTGAGGGCCTTTGCGTACTCCATCACTTTCGAGTTGCGGAACGCTTCGTTCCGGATCCTGCCGACCGTCGCCAGATCCTGGGCCGGCGTTTCGAGCACCGCGAGCAACGAACAGCAACCAGCGAGGTACCTGACCTTCATTCCAATTCGCTCCAGTCGATCGTGGTGGCGATGTTCGACTTCGCGAAAAGCGAGGCGAGCATCTCTTTCGGGGTGTAAACGCGAACATCGCCGAGCTCACTGGCGCGACGGGTCTTCATCGTGAACAGCGTGCGCTGCGTGACGTAGTCAAAGTTTGCGTAGTAGTCGTCGTCTTTCTTCTGGTCATACATCGTCTTCAGCGTCGCCAGCTGGCGCGAGAGGTGATCGTCGAGCGAGACTTGAGCAGCCGCGGGCCCGAGCACACCGGCGCGGTTGCCCGCCGCTCCGCTCTTCCGCTCAGGCTCGAGCCCCACCAGCGCGCGAAGATCCAGCTCCGCTGCTTTCGCCGATCTCTTCTTCTTCGCGTGCGGCTGGAGCAGGGCGGGGATCCGCTTGCAGTTCGCCTGGTGGATCGACTCGCTGCGAGTGATCCAGCCGAGGTTGGTGATGCCGAAGTGGGAGGAAACGTTCCGGGTGAGGTTGTCGAAAAATGGCTTGACCGCGGTGTTGAACGAGTCCTCGACACCGTTGAAGAGGTTCAGCACGTAGTGCACGCGGAACTCGTCGATGGTGGTCTCGACGGTCCGGGTGATGGGGTGGTCGCCGAGACTCTGCGCCAGGTCCAGGGCGAACGCGTCCAGGTTCTGCACGGAGGAGTCATAGACATCCTCCACCTCGTCGATCAGGCCGTTGATCAGTTTGAAGGAGAAGGAGATGTCCGGGACGATGTCGAAGAACGGCGATTCGCGGCTGAAGATCAGTCGCAGTTTGCGGAAGAGGATGGCCTTGACGATGTCCGACGCGGCCAGGGTCGCACTGGGGAGATGTGGCGTGAAGATCAGGATCCCGGAGTTGGAGAAAGGGAGGAAGTCGATCACGTTCGAGTCGAGGCCCGCGCGCAGATCCAGAACGATGTAGTCCGCGGGGAGCGAGTTGATCGCCGCGATCAGGCGGGCCTTGTGCGAGGGGCCGAAGTTCGTGATCTCGTCGATCAGGTGCATCGGCCCCGCAATGAACCCGAATCCCTTGTACTTCCCCTCGGGATCCATCCGGTCGTCCAGCGTGGTGACGCAGTCCGCCAGCGGCTCATTCTTTCTGAAGAAATGGTAGAGGTCTTTCCGGATGGGAACGTCGATCGCGTTCCGGATCGCGGAGGTGCCGGTGTCGAGGTCCACCAGGATCGTCCGCCCAAAACGGGAGAGCGACAGGGCGAAGTTGATGGCGAACGTGGTCTTGCCGACGCCCCCCTTCCCGGAGGACACCGGGATGATCCGCTTGAGACCCACGACACCAGTCTAAACGGTTGTCGGTTGTCAGTTGTCGGTTGTCTGCGACTCAGTGCGCCTTCGGGTATTCCTCCGGACAAAGCTCCGTCGCTTGTGCGCTATCCGGCTCAACGGCACTCGCAGCGGTCCCGCGTCAGGCCGAGACCCCCGCAGACAACTGACAACGGACAACCGACAACAGCGGAGAGATCCGCCAACTGTTACACGCTACAATCCGACCCGCGTGATGCAACCGACGTTCTTCCGCAAGTTTCCGCTCTTCGCCGATCTCGACGATCGCGAGCTGGCCGCCATCGCGACGGTGGCGAAGAGCCGGCGCTATGCGAAGGACGACGTGGTCTTTTATGCGGATGAGAGCGGCGATATCTTCTGCCTCATCCGTGAGGGGCACGTGAAGGTCACGATGATCTCGCCCGAAGGAAAAGAGATCATCCTCAAGTTGCTGGGGCCGGGGGATTTCTTCGGAGAGATGGCATTGCTCGACGACGAGCCTCGTTCGGCGACCGTCGTAGCCACCGAGCCGCTCGACCTGGTGACCATCTGGCGGAACGATTTTCTGCAGATCCTGGCCGAGAACTTCTCCCTCACGCGGAAGGTGCTGGCGGAATTGTCGCGGCGGCTGCGCAGCGCCTCCAGCCGCATCGAGTCGCTGGCCACGATGGACGTCTACGGCCGCCTGGCGCGGTTCTTCCTCGAACTTGCGCGCGATCAGGGCAAGGTGCTCGACAACGGCTACGTCGCGGTGATACGCCCGACCCATCAGGCCATGGCGAACATGATCGGCACCTCCCGCGAGACGGTCTCCCGCCTCATTCACGAGCTGATGCGGCAGAACCTCCTCATCTCGGAAGGGAAGACCATCTACCTGAAGAAGACGGCCCTGGAGCAGTTTCGAGAGGACTCCACGTGAGCGGGAGTAGCAGGGCCGAGGGCCGAGGGCCGAGGGCCAGAAGCAGTCCGCTGCTTCTCCTCGGCCCCCTGCCGTCGACCCTGCTACTCCGACCCCCAACCCTTCTCCCCCAGCCCTCGGCCCTTCTCCCTCGGCCCTCGGCCCTCTAATGCGCCACATCCCGAACCTCCTCACCTTCCTGCGCCTCTTCCTGGTGCCCTGCTTTCTCTGGGCGTCTGTGCGGGGGATGTATGTGACGGCGTTCGTGATCTTCGTATCGGCGGCGATCACGGACATCCTGGACGGGATGATTGCCCGGAGGCTGAATGTGCGCTCGCGTCTGGGAGCGCTGCTCGATCCAGCCGCGGACAAGACCTTGATGGTCTCCGCGTTCCTCTATTACACGTTCGCGCGAGGGTTGCCGGTGGTCGGGGTGCCAGGCTGGCTGACCTTCGCGGTGTTCATCCGCGACTTCATGCTGATTGTGTTCGCGTACCTCATGTACACGCGGGTGCACGTCACGCGCTTCCCCCCGACGGTGGCTGGCAAGGCCTCCACGGTGCTGCAGGCAGTGACACTGGCGGTGGTCATCGGCGCAAACGGGTTTGCGCCGTGGGCAGCGGAGATGACGTGGATCCTCTTTCGCGTGACCCTGCTGCTGACCCTCTTTTCCGCGTGGGGATACATGCGCCGGGCGGCCTTTCTGCTGCGCGATGAACGGGCCGCCGCCCACCCTTGACACGGCGTGCATTCGGAAATACCGTGCGCCTCCGTTTGTTTCCCCCGGCGCCCGTCTTCAGCCTCCATAGCTCAATTGGTAGAGCAGCAGACTCTTAATCTGTTGGTTCTAGGTTCGAGTCCTAGTGGGGGCACCAGCCGGGGCAGATCAGGAAGAGGGACCGGCGGCGGTCCTTTTTTCATTTTCCGATAGACTCCCACCTCCCCGCGAAAGTGGCGGAACTGGCAGACGCGCTGGACTTAGGATCCAGTGGCCCAAAGCCGTGTGGGTTCGAGTCCCACCTTTCGCACCAGAGGAGAATCTGAATTGAAAATTGAAAATTAAAAATTGAAACAGTAAGCCATCACATTATTCGGTGATCATTTTCAATTTTCAATTTTCAATTTTCAATTCGCTACACCAATGACTGTCCTTAATTTCGAAGACCTGTCCACCGTTCAGAAGAGTGTCGAAGTCGAGATCCCCGCTGCGCTGCTTTCGCGGGAAGCCAGTCGCGTCACCACCGAGTTCAGCCGGCAGGCCAATGTGCCGGGCTTTCGCCC
>JANMSA010000381.1:0-17059 GCA_031388865.1 Acidobacteriota bacterium
CGTCCTTCCGATCGCGCATGGGCAGCGTGTGAAACGAGGGAGGACGCCGGTAACCGCGCGCCGGGATCATGCCGTTGCCGTCGCCGGTGCGACCGTGGCAGGGAGTGCAATAGATGTTGTAGCGCTGCTGGCCGCGGTTCACGAGGTCGAGGGTCACCGCCACCGGCGCGTTCGCCTCAACGTCTGGCAGCTCTCCCCTGGCGATCGTTCCGGCCAGGCGCGGACGGGCCGCCATCCCGTCCTCGAAAAAGTCGCTCGCCTCGAGCGGATCGTAGCGGGGCTGATTGGTCATTTTCTGCTGACACGCGGTGAGGGCGAGGATGGCCAGGAGCGCGGGGAGAAGCAGTCTTCGAGTCTTCGAGGCGTCGAGTCTTCGAGTGGGTACCGGGGCAGTTCCTCGACGACCCGAAGACTCGAAGACTCGACCCCTCGTCGATTTACCAGGGAACATCGGTGACCTCACGGGGGCCCTGGGCGAGCAGGAAGCTGCGCGCCTCGCTCAAGTTGAAATTCGGGTCGCGAGCCTGGATCACCAAAAAGAACTTGTCGCGCGACGCGGAGTCGAAACGGCTCAGATTGAACACAGGGTGATACGGCATCGGCAGTCCATTGAGCGCGAGCATGCCCAGGACGGCGCCGAGCGTCGCGAAGAGGATGGTCACCTCGAAGGTGATGGGGATCCACGCCGGCCACGAGTTCAGCGGCTTGCCGCCGATGTTCAGGGGATAGCTGATCACGTTCGCGTACCAGCACATGAAGAAGCCGGTGAGGGCTCCGATGACGCCCATGGTCAGGACGATCAGCGAGAGTTTGGACTTGTGAAAGCCGATCGCTTCCGCGAGTCCGTGGATGGGGAACGGCGAGAACGCGTCGATGTCGGTGTAGCCCTGCTCGCGCGTCGCCACGGCGGCGTCGAGCAGCGACTGCGGGTCGTTGAACTCGGCGATGACGCCGTACAAGCCTTCTTTGATCTTTCCGATCGCCATGATTAGGGCCGCGTTGGTGCTGCGTTCGCGTGGAGCGTGTGGTCGGTTGTCGGTTGTCGGTTATCGGTGCTGACGCGTGGATTGCGCCGTCCATGCGATGCCGCGTGCGGTTGCGTGGCGTGGCTGGTACTGACGTTGCCGCTGCGCGAGAAACGGCAGACAACCGACAACTGAGAACCGACAACCGGGTCCGGAGACAGGCGCGCGAATACGGCAGGCATCAATGCCTCTCCTCCCCTTCGCCATGCGCCTGCGCCTCGGGCAGCAGCGTGCGCATCTCGAAGATCGAGATCATCGGGAGGAACCTCACGAACAGGAACAGCAGCGCGAAGAAGAGGCCGATCGAGCCGATGAAGAAGCTCCAGTCCCAGAACGTGCCGGCGTACATGCCCCACGACGACGGCAGGAAGTCACGGTGAAGCGAGACGGGGATGATCACGAAGCGCTCCAGCCACATCCCGACGTTCACGAACATCGCCACGACGAAGAGCACGAACGGCGACGTCCGGAAGCGCTTGAACCACATGAGCTGCGGGGCGAGACCGTTGCAGATCCAGAGCGCCGCATACATGCCGGCGTAGGGTCCGGTGGCGCGATTCCTCAGCATGTACGTCTCGAAGACGTTGCCGGAGTAGATGCCGTAAAACCACTCCATCACGTACGCGTACAGGACGATGAGGCCCGTCGCCAGGAGGATCTTTCCCATGTTCTCGAGGTGGCGCAGGGTGATGAAGTCTTCGAGCTTGAAGAACTTTCTCGCGGGGATGGCCAGCGTGAGCACCATCGCGAATCCCGCGAAGACCGCGCCCGCAACGAAGTACGGCGGGAAGAACGTGGCGTGCCACCCGGGGATCTGCGCGACGGCGAAGTCGAACGAGACGATGGTGTGCACGGAGAGGACGAGCGGTGTCGAGAGTCCGGCCAGCAGGAGGTAGGCGTGCTCGTAGCGGTGCCAGTGTTTGGCGGAGCCGCGCCAGCCGAGGGCGAAGGCGCCGTAGGCGCGCTTGGACCAGATGTTCGTCGCGCGATCGCGCAACGTCGCCAGGTCGGGGATCAGGCCGACGTACCAGAAAAGAGCAGAGACTATGGCGTACGTGGAGACCGCGAAGACGTCCCAGATGATCGGGCTGCGGAACTGCGGCCACAGACCCATCGTGTTCGGGTACGGGAAGAGCCAGTAGTCATACCAGGGACGGCCGGTGTGGAAGGCCGGATAGAGTCCCGCCGACGCCACCGCGAACAGTGTCATGGCTTCGGCGAACCGGTTGATGGAGGTGCGCCACTCCTGCCGCAGCAGCAGCAGGATCGCGGAGATCAACGTGCCGGCATGGCCGATGCCGATCCACCAGACGAAGTTGATGATGTCCATGCCCCATCCGACGGGATGGTTGATGCCCCAGATGCCGATGCCCTTGCCGACGAGCATGGTCAACGAGACACTGAGGAGGCCGACCCCGGCGAGGGCGATGAGGAATCCGATGAACCAGCCGTAGGGCGTTTTGCGCTTCAGAACGATCGTGGAGATGTGATCGGTGATCGAAGAAAAGGAGTGGCCCGGCTCGATCGTCGGCGTCGGGATGAAGCGCTCGGGGATGCGCTTCTCCTGAGTGACAGGACGGAGCTCGTGGACGGGGGTGGGGTCTTTGGTGGCCATTGTCGTTAAATCGGAATTGAAAATTGAAAATTGAAAATTGAAAATTCAGGACGCGATCCTGGTGGGCGATTCATCGTTTGCTCGGGTTCTTCACTTTTTCAATTTTCAATTCCGCTTCAAATCAGGGTGCGGATTGCGGACATTGCCGAGGTACGTGGTGCGGGGGCGGGTCTGGAGCTCTTCGAGCAGGGCGTAGTGATGGTGCTGCGCTTTCAGCTTTGCGACCTCGCTCTTCGGATCGTTCATGTTGCCGAACACGATCGCCTGGGTGGGACAGGCCTGCTGGCAGGCGGTGACCACTTCGCCGTCGCGGACGCCACGACCTTGTTTCTCTGCTTCGATCTTCGCGTGATTGATGCGCTGCACGCAGTACGTGCACTTCTCCATGACGCCGCGCGTGCGGACGGTCACGTCCGGATTGCGCATCGGCTTGAGCGACGGCGTGTCGTAGTCGGCGTAGCCGAAGAAGTTGAAGCGGCGCACTTTGTAGGGACAGTTGTTGGAGCAGTACCGCGTGCCGATGCAGCGGTTGTACGTCATGTCGTTGAGGCCGTCGTCGCTGTGCGACGTCGCCTCGACCGGGCAGACCGGCTCGCACGGCGCGTTCTCGCACTGCATGCACGGCACGGGCTGGTGGAACACTTCCGGATTGTCAGCGTCGCCGCGGTAGTAGCGGTCGATGCGCAGCCAGTGCAGCTCGCGCTCGCGCACAACCTCTTCCTTGCCCACCGTGGCGATGTTGTTCTCGGCCTGGCAGGCGATGACGCAGCCGTTGCACCCCGTGCAGATGGAGGTGTCGATGACCATGGCCCAGGCCTGCTTGTCGGAGTAGTCCCAGGAGGGATACATCGACTCGTCGTGGCCGGCGGCTTCACTGCCGTGATGCGGATCGACGGCAAACTTCGGGTTCTGCAGATATCCCGCGAAGGTGGCGCTGCGGATGATGCCGCGCTCGCCGACGACTTTCGGGTCGATGGACTGATGCTCCTGCGTGCAGGCGACCGGGTACGGCTTCGCCACCTGATCGATGGTGATCTTCGCGCCCGGGCCGCCGTGCAGCGCATTCGAGAAGCGCAGCGGATAGGTGTCGAAGCCCTTACCCTTCTCTGTTGCGACCACCCCGCCCTTGCGGCGCCCGTAGCCGAAGTACACCGTCGCGACATCTTCCGCGTGGCCGGGCACGACCCAGATGGGCAGGCGCAGCTTCACGCCGCGGTAGTCGAGCTCCGCAAAGCGCGTGAGCTTGTTGTTGACGTGCTCGTCGCGCTCTTGCGGGTCGTAGCCAAGCTTCGTGGCCGTCTTCGGGCTGACGATCATCACGTTGTCCCAGGTGATCTTCGTCTGCGGCTTCGGGAGCTCCTGGAGCCACGAATTGTTCGCGAATCTCCCGTCATGGATCGTCGGATCCGGACGCAACTCCAGCTCGATATCGGTTGCTGGTTGCTGGTTGCTGGTTGCTTGCGGGATCGCGCCTGTTGCTGCGGCTGCGCGCGTCGGTAGCGCCGAATCGGCGATCACCCCGTCGTGGAGCCATTGCCGCCAGGTCTCTTCTGTGGCGCCTTTGGCGAACCAGTAGTCTCTGACCGTCTGGTACGGCGTCTGGTCGAGGCCGCCGATGAGGGCGCCGAGCACTTCGTGGGCGGCGCGGCCGTTGTAGAGCGGGGCGATGAGCGGCTGGATGATGGAGATGGTGCCGTCGTGGCCGCGTGCGTCGCCCCAGGTCTCGAGGTAATGCGTGTCGGGCACGTGCCAGTGGCAGCGTAGCGACGTCTCGTCGTAGTAGGCCGCGTGGTGTGCGCGGAATGGCACCTTGTCCAGCGCTCGTGTGAACTGCAGGTCGGCGGGCGCGTCGAACACGGGGTTGCCGCCGAGGATGAGCAGCGCTCTGACGGCGCCGGCGTTCATGTCGCGGACGAGCTCCGTCAGCGACGCGAGCTGATTCACCGGCGCCACTTCGATCGGGTCGGTGACCAGCACCGTCGTCCCGATGTTGCCGAGCTGCGAGTTGATCGCGTGCGCAATCGCATGCACCGCTGCCGGCTGTTCCCCGCCGGCGATGACCACGGAGGTCCCGCGGTTCGCCTGCAGGTCGGTGATGAGCTTCTGGATGACGGGATGCGACGACTGTCCGGCGAGGATCTGCCGAGCGAGGTCTTCGATCTGCGAAGGCTTCACCGCGACGCGGTGATCGGCGACGGAGCCGGTGCTGCTCATGCCGCCTTCGATCGCGTAGAGGCGGTTCATCGACGTCGCGCCGTTGCGGATGCGGCGGCGCGACATGAAGTCGCGCGCGTAGCGGAGATGGCCGTGTCCGTCATTGAGGAAGTCGGAGCCGAGGGAGACGACGACGTTCGCCTTGGTGAAGTCGTAGGTCGTCTGGACGTAGCCGCCGAACGCCTGCCGGCCGCCCTCGCGGGCGTTGTCGTCGCTCACCGCTTCCCACTGGTGCCACTTCATGCCGGGGAACTGCACCAGCAACGCCTGCAGTTGCGCGCCGAGGGTCGGCGAGGTGATGGTCTGCGTGAGGATGCGCAGTCCGGCACCGTTGGTCTTCGCGGCGGTGGTGATTGGCTGCAGCGCGGAGATGAAGTCGCCCCACGTCGCGGTGTCGCCGTATTTGCGCACGACCTGGGAGCGGTCGGGATCGTAGAGACCGAGGATGGAGGCCTGCATGAAGGCGTCGCTGGCGCCGAGGGTGGAGGGATGGAGCGGGTTCCCTTCGATCTTGGTCGGGCGGTTCATGTGGCTCTCGACGAGCACACCCATGGCCACGCCGCCCAGAGTCATGGCGCTGGCGAAGAACACCGGTTTGCCGGGGATGAAGTTTTCCGGCTGGTTCACGTACGGAACGATCGCCTCGCCTGGCGGACGGCAGGCTGCGAGCCCGGCCATGGCCACCGAGGCGCCCATGAGCTTCATGAAGTTCCGGCGGTCGACGCCCTTGTCCAGAGCGAGCGCCTGTTGCGGAAACTCCTGGTGCATGAAGTCGTCGAAGGCATCGCTGCGCGACAGCTCTTCGAGACTGCGCCAGTACTCCTTGCCGCGCAGGTCTCCCACGCGCGTCCGGAATTCGGTGAAGCTCAGGGTCTTGGTTTCGCTCATTTTTCTCAAGGGCCAAGGGCCGAGGGCTGAGGGCCGAGGGGTCGGAGGGGTTCACCCTCATCCCTCGGCCCTCGGCCCCCTGCCCTCAGTAATGGCACGCCGAACAATGCGTCTTGCTTTTCACACCGTAGCGTTTCACGAGCTCCGGCCCGAGGACGGCCTGATTCTTCGGGACGTAGCTCATGTTGAAGACTTCTTCGCGCGGGCGGATGTAGCGTTCCGGCGCGCGATGACAGTTGAGACACCACTCCATGGTCAGAGGAGAAGCCTGGTAAACGAGGTTCATCTTGTCGATGCGTCCGTGGCAGGACGCGCAGCCGATGCCCTTCGCTACGTGGATGTCGTGTTTGAAATGGACGTAGTCGGGGAGCCGGTGCACGCGCGTCCAGATCAGCGGCTTGCCGGTTTTGTAGCTGGCGCGCACGGGCTCGAGCATGGCAGCCGAGGTCCAGATCTGCGAGTGGCAGTTCATGCACGTCGAGGTGGGAGGGATGCCGGCGAAGCTGGAGGTCTCGACGGAGGTGTGGCAGTAGCGGCAGTCGATGCCCAGACCCGCGACGTGGTGCTGGTGGCTGAAGGGGACGACCTGCTTGCGGGCGATGCCCTGGTTGGTGAAGTAGGGAGAGCGGACGATGCCTCCGATCACCCAGAGCACAAACCCTGCGATGAACACCGCTCCGAAGATGGTGACCCGGGAAAGCGTATTGGCACTTCGGTCGAAAATCTGCGCCATTCAGGCTTGCTACCGTTCCGATTTGAGGTTTCGAAAGAGTGAGTGATGCGGTGCAGGGGACATCGTGCGCGGGAGGAGTCGCGACGGTGCGCATCATATTCAAATTTGCGGGGGGTGCAAGGGGATGGAGCGCGGAGTAGGCAGTATGCAGTAGGCAGGAGATGGGGTAGTGCTCGACGGCCAGAGCATCCGGCAGGGCACCTCCGGCTCCTGCCTATTGCCTCCTGCCTACGATCTCGCCCCCGATCACATCCTCGAAACGCCTCCCGACATCACCAGCGTCATCACGCTGGCGCTGTCCGCTTCCAGCGGATGCACGCGCTCGCGAGCCACGATCAGCAGGCAGCCGTCCCACGTGTAGGAAAAGGGGACATACACCGCCACGTGGCCGGGCATGCCCAGCGAGGTGAGGTCGTCGCGGGTGATGAAGCCGAAGGTGCGTACGTGTTCGCTGACGCTCACCGTCACGGGGCGATCGAAGCGCCGTTTGTTTCCGACGAACGCTTCCAGCAGGTCCTTGATGGCAGCGTAGATGATGCGCACGATCGGCGCCCGGGTGAAGAGCCGCTCTGTGAGGCCGAAGAAGCCCCGCCCGATGAAATTGCTGCCGAGGGCTCCGATCAGGACGGTGGCCGCGAGCAGGATGGCGATGCCCAGGCCGGGGGTCGTCAGACGCAGCAGACGATCGAGCGAGACGAACGCCTGCACGAGCAGGTAGAGCGTCACCGCGATGGGAACGACGATGACCACGCCGCGGAGGAAGTTCTTCACGAGCCAGTTCATGCAGGTCAGCATAAACGTGCTAGCGCGCGGAGGTCGTACCGCCTGGCGCCCCGCTCGAGCGATCGCACCTCATCCGTCTCCGGATACAATCGACGGGATGGTTGGCCAGTGGTGGATGCGCGCCCGGACCCGCCGGGCCCGCCGCGCCCTGGAACGACAACTCGGCTATCAAAAGAAGCTCGCTGAGCGAGAGCACGCGGGAAGCGGAGCTGGACCGCCGCCTACCGACAGCAAAGCGGTCGTCGCCGACTCACTGCTGTCGCACGTCGCGCTCGCCGCGAGTGCTCATGTTCTCGAGATCGGCAACGGAGCTCGAGGTCTGATCGCACACCTTCCCCAGGGCGGCCTGCGTGTAGCTGTCGATCCGCTGGCGCTGGATTATCGCGTTCTCTTCCCGGCATGGTCACGGCACTTTCAGCGGTGTGTCGCATTGGGCGAACGGTTGCCGTTCCGCGACGAGTCTTTCGACGCTGTTCTCTGCGACAACGTCATCGACCATGCAGAAGACCCCCCGGCGATCGTCCGTGAAGCGATTCGCATCCTCAAACCGAACGCCGCGTTCTATTTTTCGGTGCATGTTCACCACCCGTTTTACCGTTGCATGTCGAACCTTTATGGACTGCTGGGTGCCGTCGGGATGCGTGTGGAGATCGGTGCGTTCGCTGATCACACTGTTCACCTCACGGCCGGAGAAGTTCGAAGGATGATCGGAAGTCTACCCCTGCGCGTGGTCGCAGAAAGCGATGGTGTGGAGAATGCGCGGATCGCTTCGCGAGCCTCTGCCGGTCGCCTGTCGGATTCTCTCAAGCGCGTTTTCTACAAGAACGCGCGGTTTGTCACGATCGCTCTGAAAGCGTGAGGCCGAGGCAGAGAGCGCCCGACCTGATTGGGTAGTTCTTCGTCGCGAGCGGGATCACACGATGGCAACGTCCGAAGCCTCCCCTATCCGCGGGGACACGCCACCGGAGACGACCAGCGCCATGATGCTGGCGCTGTCGGCTTCGAGCGGATGGATCGTAGCGACATCGCGACCGCGGGCAGCAGTACACGACCGGCGGGCGCGCGCCGAACGGTTACGCCCGGCCAGGCCGCGGTCCCCCCACCCTCCACCAGCCCGTGTACCGGGAGAGATCGTAGAGTTTCCCCTCCCCTTCGCCGAAAAACAACAGTCCGAAACGGCCAACGTCGACGGCCGCGCCCACCCCGGGCAGAGTGCGCAGCGTGTTCCACGCATCGGCCATTTCTCGATAGAGGCGAATGTCGTCCAGGATGACCCAAGCCCGCGGCTCCAGATGCGGAACGATCGTGCGGACGTAGCGCAGCGTCGCGGCGCCGTCATGATGACCGTCGATGTAGGCGAGGTCGATCGAAGCACTGAGCGCATCGGGCAGCCGCTCGTCGAACATGCCCTGCAGGACGACAGCATCAGCGGAGAAGCGGGCGATGGTTTCAGCCGCCAGCCGCGCCAGTTCGGGGGAAGCCTCGATCGTGATGACCTGCGGCCGCGCGGACGCGGTGGCGAGGTACGCGCCGGAGATGCCGACACACGATCCCAGCTCGAGGACTACGCGCGCGCCCATCGCCTCAGCGCAGAGCTGGAGAAACACTCCCCATCGCCGCTGCACGCTGACGTTCCGCGCAAGCCACGCAAACGATGGCGCGGAAGGATACGTGGCAGACGTCGGGGGAAGGGTGTAGCCATCGGTGCGCGAGGCAATCTCCGCGCGCACCTGTTCGATCGCATCCGCGCGCCCATGCGTCCGCTCCGGCTCGACACCGCCGAGAAGGAAGCGCATCGGAGCGGCCAGCCCGGGCGGCAACCCTTCGGCGAGCATCCGCGCCAGCGCTCGGCGGCCGAACGGCGCAGCGCAGCGCACATAGGCACGGGAGACGAGCCCGCGTAGCGTCATCGCGCGGCCGAGCGGTCTCGCAGTGCTCGCTCCATGGAGTTGCGCATGGTATCGATCTGCGTGTCCCAGTCGTAGCGCTCCGCCACGGTGGCGCGGCGTTCGACATCCGTCGTCGCTCTCTCGGCCAGCACGCGATGCAACGCGGCCACGAACGCCTCGGGATCTCCCGCAAACTCAATCATCCCTTCATGCTCGTCGGCGAAGCGGCAGATCTCCGGCAGCCGGGTGGCCACGATCGGGAGCCCAGCCGCGAGATACTCCTTCAATTTGGCCGGCATGATGTGAGCCGTGTAGGCATTCAGAACGTACGGCAGAATGCCAACATCGAATCGGACCATGTAGCGCATGACGTCCGCGTGCGGCACCGGCGCGATGAAGTGGACGTTGGGGAGCGCCCTGAGCTTGCTGACGTCGGTGACGATCGGTCCAATGAAAACAAAGTCGAGATCGGGCGCACGCACGGCCACTTCGGCCAGCAGCTCGAGGTCGATCTCCCGGCGAATGCTCCCGACGAATCCAACTAGCGGCTGATGGAGGTGGTCCAGCAAGACCGGCGACTCTTTCCGCTGGCGGCGGGCCCGCTGGAAGCCCTGAAAACGCACACCGTGTGCAAGCAGTTCCGCGTGTGCTCCGATGCTCATTGCAAAGCTGCGAAGGGCGTCGGACGTCGTGAAGACAAGGTCCGCGTCTCGAAACATTTTCTCCTCGTGCTCCCGCAGCGGGCGGGCTCCGGGAGAGCTCTCCGAAAGACGGTCGATTGCGTAAAAGACGACGAGCGCCGGATCGAGGCCGTCAATGACTTTGCGCGCAAGTGGGGTCGGCAGATAGTTGATCACGGTCAGCGGACGATCGCGATCGGCGGCGAGCCAGCGCTCGATCCTGCGCAGCATCACTGACGCGTTGAACCTGCAGGCCAGTCGGGAGTACGGCAGCGGAAAGAGTAGCGGCGAGTAAATGTCGACGCCTCGGTCACTGGCCAGCGCAGACAGGGCCGAGCGGCTCCAGTTGCGCACACGCGCCCGCAGGCGGGGCAGGTCCTTCAGTGTCGCGCGGCGGACCCCGGTGTTCTCGACGAACAGCACGCGATGGCCGGAGGCTGCGAACGCAGAGGCCACTTCCTGCGCCACCTGCCAGTTGAAGTCCCAATCGATGCCGGCGATACAGACGATGTTCGCATCGCGCAGCATCAGCGCTTCCACCTGTTCAGGATGGCCGTCACTCCGCCGCACAGCTCGATCGCGCGCGTCACGGCCATCACACCGGCATAGTACGGCAGGCCCAGCACGGAAATACCGACCTGCGCGCGGGCGCGCGCCAGGCGGCGCCAGTCGAAGAGAAGGCGGTGCGCGGTAAATCCGGCCAGCGCGATCGGACCGAGGCGCCGGAAGAGGCGCGTGCCCCGCAGGGCACCGCTCTCGTCGCATCGATAAACGCCGACGGAGTCATAGCCGCGCTCGAAGTGCTTGCGCACGAAGCCGAAGCCGGCAATGTCGAGACCGTGCGAGACGATCGCGCGCGGCTCGTACGTGATGCGCGCTCTGATCGCCCGAAGCTGATGGTATAGAAGATAGCATCCACCATTCCGTCGGATCCGCGCATCGAGCGGGTAGCGCAGACCCAGCTCGCGCCGAATAACGAAGTTGTTCAGCATGATGCCGGTCGAGGTTCCCCGATCGTCGATGACGGTGCCGAAGTCGGGGACCGAGAACGTGCGCGCGGCGAGCGAGTCGCCCTCATAGCGCGTTTTGCCGGTAACGACGTCCGCACCTTCCGCGAACGGTCCGAGGAGCGTTTCCAGCCATGAGGGGTCCGGCACGCAATCGCCGTCGATGAACGCGACCGCTCCACCTTCCGCGGCGGCGGTCCCTGCATTCTTCTCAGCAAAATAGTTCGGCGCAACGCCGAGGACGAGCCGCACGGCCGGATAACGCAAACGTAGATCGGCCACCGTCGCTTCATCGAGCGCCCCGTCCAACACCAGAAGGATCTCGAACCGATCCCGAGGGAACGTTTGCCGCTCCAGTCCGGCAATGGTCGGCGCGATCGCACCGCCGAGTGGACCGTGGTCGTGATCAAACCGCACCGTCACGGTTTCGATGATGACGGAGACATCGATCATGAGAGGAGACGGCGCCCCTTCGATAGCACGAGATGAAGGGCGAACGCGGCCGACCAGCCTGGCGAGCCATGTCGCAAGGCGCTCCATGCCGCGGTTCGCAGCGGACGATGTACGTCTGGCGCTCGTCCGCGCATGGCTGCCAGCGCGAGATGGACGGAAAGGTTGAAGATCAAGTGGCGCAGGAGACGACGGGCAGCAGGATCAGTAGTTCGCTCCAGCTCATCAGTGAAAAGTTGCAGCCGCGCCATCAGGGACCGTCCGAGGTCGTAGCTGATCCCACCTGCATGGACGGTGTACTCGGCGAGGACGTCGTCGATGTAATCGAGTTCGTAGCGCAGCGCAATGCGGAACCACGCCAGGTAGTCTGCAGCCAGCGGCATCGGCTCGAAGGATCCGAGGGCGTCACGCCGGACCATCACCGTAATGGTCGGGACGAAATTGGACCAAACCAGCAACTCGTGGACGCGGCCGCGGCGCGGCCTGTTGATGCCGAACAATGTTCCCTTGGTAGCGTGGGACGGTGTGACGATCCGCGCGTTGCCGAACACAAGCCCCACTTCCGGGCGATTGAACAACGGCACCTGCTTTGCCAGACGCTCGGGCAACCACACGTCGTCCGAATCGATGAACGCGACCAGCTCACCACGAGCGGCACGGAGCGCGAGATTGCGTGCCGCGTAAGGGCCGGCATGCTCCTGCTGGAGCACCGTGATTTCAGAGGCAAATCTGGTCAGGACTTCGCCCGTCCCGTCGGTGGACCCGTCGTCGACGACAATGATTTCGAAGGACCGGTACGTCTGCGACAGCACACTGCTAATCGCGCGGGCTACCGAATTGGCGCGGTTGTACACGGGCAAAATCACGGTGACGAGCGGAGACATGACCGGGCGAAACCAGATTATACGTACGAATCAACACAGGCCTGTACCTGAACTGCGCGCATCACCCGGCGAAGCTCCGCGATCCACGACTCCGCGCCCGTGTTCGGAACTGGAGTCCTCAAACCTCGATCAGCCAGGAGGCACGCCTGTGCGTGCGGTACTCAGGCGGCACATCGCTCGTCCGGACCGGGATCTCGCTCCATCCTTTCACCTTCAGGTGCCGCAGCATCAACTCGACGGCGGGTTTGGTCGGCTCGGCAACAACTCCCTCGTCGACGGCCATCCGGATATCGAAAGGCTCTTCCCACTTCAGATGAAGCGCGATCTCTTCTGATGGATGGACCGCGGTATCGAGCAGAATGTGCTTCCGCGCCATCGCTCTCGTGCGTTCGAGTGCTTCGAGAGGTTTGGGCACATGGTAAAGAAATCCGAGATTCAGGACGACATCGAATTGCCCGTTCAGCGTCTCCGGACTCATTTGCCAGAAATCCAGCACCCGGAACTCCGCGCTGGCCGCTGAGGTGATCCGCTTCAGCAAGTTCGCCTGTTCGACCAGTTCAGGCCGCGCGTCGAAGCCGACCACGTCCGCTCCGAGGAGAGCACACTGGATTGACCAGAAACCCGAATTGCAGGCGATGTCGAGGACTCGTTTGCCAGCCAGTGTTCCGCCCTCGGCCTGAATCAGGTAAGGCATGAAGTGCCTGAACCGCTGGAACGGACGTTCCGGCCGATCCGTATCAAGGCCCGCGTTGACGTGAGCGGTCGAAAAAGAGAGGCCACCCTCGAACTCGTAGGCGTAGTGCCAGTAGGCGTGTCGAGCGAACTCCGTTCGGATCTCCTCGTCCGACGGTCCATCCGCGTGGCGGGGGAGCGGCCAGACGGGTGCGATCGCGGGCGGTTCTGCTACGGGTCGCAGTCCCTGCGTCGCCGGGATCTTCAGCAGGTCGTAACCGAGCCTGCGTAACGCTCGCCTCACCAACCGTTTGATCACGAATCGTCTCCTCTTCTTTGAACCATCGAGGGTACAACGTGGCGCAGCGGACCTCCATACTGAATCCGTGGTCATCAACGGAGCATCGACACCGCCTCACGCAGACGGTTTGAACGCGGATTCCGGTCGGCGCTGACGATCGTGCGCCGCGCCGTGCGCCGTTCGAAATTGCGGTGACCAACGCGCCGCTACCAGGCGATCCGCGACGGAGCTCATCCTCGAGCCGCCCGCCGCAGACCCTCCCATCGCTCCTCCCCTTCTCCGCTGACGATCTCCCAGCGCGTGTCGAACTCATCGAGCGCCGCGCGAAAGGCGTCGAACAGGTCCTCGCGCTCATCCCCGCCTGCGTCCCGCGCTGCGCCGGCCTCCCAAGGGACGTCCGTGTCCATGAGCAGGTATAGGTCCGCGCGGCGGCGGCGCGCTTCCTGTTCGATCCATGCCGGACAGCTGCCGTAATAATGGCGCGCGTAGACGACCGTAGAGATGAGGTCTGTGTCGAGAATGACCACGTCGCCGGTCGCGTGCTCCAGGCTGGCGATCTCGCCGCGCGCGATCGGCCCGACGTCCGCGGCGGTGAGCTCGTGGCCGCAGTCCCCCGCGTACTCACGCGCGTACTCCGCGACCCACGGGATGCCCAGTTCGAGAGAGAGACGCTCCGCCAGCAGCGTCTTGCCGGTCGACTCCGGACCAATCAGGCAGATGCGGCGGGAACGAGTGTGCGGCGCCATTGAAAGTATCCGACGATCGCCAGGATCCAGAGCCCGACGTAGAGCACTGCCGTGATCGAAAGGCCGCGCGTCACGTAAAGGGGAATGGAGATCGTGTTGATGATCACCCAGAGGATCCAGTTCTCGATCCATTTGCGTGCGGTCATCCATTGCGCGACAAGACTCCAGACCAGCAGCGAAGAGTCGACGTATGGGCTGGGATTGTCGGTGTAACGGAGCTGCGCGGCAATCACCACGCACGAGCCCACGATTCCCGACAGGACTCCCGCCAGCCACGCCCACCGCGGCGTTCGGGTGACCGGCAGCACTGCCTGATTCGCACCTCCGTGCAGCCACTCGTACCAGCCATAAACCATCAGCACGAAGCAGACGATCTGCAGCAGCGACTCCGCGTAGAGCTTCGCGCCGTAGAAGAGCCACGTGTACATGGCCAGGGCCACCAGGCCCGTCGGGTAGTACCAGATGTGCTCCCGCGTCGCGAGCCAGATGCTCACCAGCGTGATGACGGCAGCAACGAGCTCAAAGGTGTTCATGTTCGGAGGGGGAGACGGTTCACCACAGAGACACAGAGAGCGCAGAGTGGGACGGAGATTCCTCTGTGCATCTCTGTGTCCTCTGTGGCTCTGTGGTGAATCGCCCCCCCTTTACGACACACCCTAGAAGTCGAGATCCAGTAGCACCACTGCGTTCCGTGTCGCCTGTGGATAGTAGTACGCGTCGCCGGTGAGCTCCTCGCCCGCGAAGTAGAGGTAGCTGTAGCCGCTCGGGCGGATGCGGTCGTTGTTGAACGCGTTGTTGACCTGCAAGGACACGCGGGCCCAGTTGGTGACGGCGTAGGACACGTTCGCGTCGGCGACGACGAAGGACGGAGCCTGGAGATGGTTCGTGTTGTCGAGATACGACCGCCCGATCCAGCGGCCCACGCCGCCCACACTGAAACGCGCGTTCGGCGCGAACTCGACCGACTGGTTGACGATCACCGACGGAGTGAGCAGCGGCTCGACGTTGAGAAAGACGAGTGCACGGCCATCGACGAACTGCGTCCACTCTCCGATGCGGTTGCGGCTGACGTTCGCGCTGGTGCGGAAGCGCAGGGCCGGCGTGGCTCGCCAGGTCGCGTCGAGCTCGAGTCCGCGGCGGAAACTGCGATCGACGTTGCGGCGCAACGCCAGCCCAATCGTGGACAGTTCCCCGGTCGCGGCGATCTCGTTGCGGAACTCCATCGCGTACACGTTTGCCTCCACCTCGAAGCGGGTGCCGCTCCAGTTCCAGCCGCCTTCGAAGTCACTCACTCGCTCGGGGCGGACGGCCTCGAGATCGTGGGCTACGGTAGGGTTGTCTTCCCCCAGGAAGAGATCATTGCGGGTGGGCTCGCGGGTGGCGACGCCCGCGCTGAGATACACAGACGACCGCTGCGACAGGTCGTAGCGTGCCCCGGCTTTCGGATTGAAGAACGTCCATGAGATCGATGGGATGCCGACGTCGCCGTCGTAGTCGAAGGTGGAGTGACGCACCTGCGCGTCTCCGTAGAGATGCCAGCGATCCGTGTCGTGGCGGAGCTTCGCGAACGCGTTCCCCTCCCCTTTCACGCCGCGGTTCGCGTAGTCGCGCGTCTCCACGGAAAGGTCGTCGCGGGTGTGATCGCGCTGGAAACGATTCACGTGCACGCCCGTATTGAGCGTGACTGCGCCTGCGGTGCGCGAGTAAGTGAGCATCGAGCCGAGGAGCAGGCCGTCGAGGCCGTACTGGCGGAGGACGTCGGTGCCGGCATCAAAAAGGCGGTACCAGCCGTATCCGCGCTGGTAGTACGCAGACGCCGTCATGTCCGACGCGCTGCCGAGCGGGCGGATGTACTGCACCTGCGCGAGGTCGTACCCGAAGCTGTCCTTCTCCGCGGGTCTCAGCGGGTTCGCGCGCAGATCGTGATCCAGGGTTGCTGCGTCGGTGGCGTAGAACGAGAGCTGCTGGTTCTCGTGGCCGGAGAAACCGGTCAGGCGCAGCAATGCGTCGCCGACGGGCTTCGACGCGCTGAAGAAGAGGTTGCGCTGGCGCGTGGCGGAGTTGTCGCGAAATCCTTCGTTCGCGAGGAACGAGATCCGCGTGTAGAACGCGAAGTCGCCCGGCAGCTGACCGGAGTGATAGCCCACGGACGCCTGGCGATTCCCGAACGAGCCGGCGCCCAGGGTCGCGTCGATCTTCTGCTCCTGCGCGACGCGGATGCTCTCGAGATTGACGGAGCCGCCGAAGGAAGGCGTGCCGAACGTCGACGTACCGGCGCCACGCTGGATCTGAATACTCTCCAGCGATCGGGCCAGGTCCGGAAAGTCGACAAAGTACGTCCCCATGTCCTCGGAATCCGCGAGCGGCACGCCGTCCAGCGTGAAGTTGATGCGCGTCGAGCTCACGCCGCGCAGACTGATGTACGAGTAGCCTGCGCCGCCAACGCCTGACTCGGAGTAGGCGTTGATGGAGGGCGTGTCGCGCAACAGCAGAGGAACGTCCTGGCCGTGGTAGTCCTTCTCGATCTCTTCGCGCGTCATGTCGGTGTGCGTGACGGGCGTGGACTCGTCTGCGCGGATGCCAGAAACGACCATCGTCTCGGCAAAAGGAGGATCGAGTGGAAGTGTTTGCGCCGCGCTGCTCGAGGCGAACGCGAGAACCATGAAAAGAGTTTTCATCTTGCCTTCCCTACGCCGGGTTGAGCCGGATCAGGTTCCGCGGGTGTGATCTCAGGCCGTGAAGGCCACCCCGAGGCTGATGCGTAGTGTACCGCAAGCACGCCGGAGGCGTGCTTGCCGTGATGTCGCGCGACACACAACGACGCGCCAATCGCCGACACGGATCCGGTGGTATCCCGCGTTCGCGCTGAGCGCGAAGGCGCGACACCACCGGGACGCGCGACGGGGTGTTTGCGCCCCGGCAGGGGCGCGGGACCATCACGGGGAAGCCTGGGCATGGCCGGTGCGCGTCCCATCAGGGTCCTGCGCCCCTGCCGGGGCGCGAGGGATGGGAACCGGGCAACCGGTGGTATCGCGCTTCGCGCTTCAACCACCGGCTATTCGCCTTCACGCCTCCGGCGTGCAACGGCGCGCCGCTGACGCGCTCTACCACCGGCTATTCGCCATCACGCCTCCGGCGTGCACGCCCGCTAACACCCGGGCTGAGGGCTTGA
>JANMSA010000411.1:0-3602 GCA_031388865.1 Acidobacteriota bacterium
GGTCTGTGTGGTCGGATCCAATTCGTGCTCTGACAACTCACCGTTCAGGGCGCGCTGATACAGGGACAACCGTCGCGGATCGTCAATGTGAAGCAACCGCGGAACCGCCTTGGCGACTCTGGCCTCGTCAGGCCCCGACGAAGCGACGGCCAGACCTGCCTCGCGCCGAAGACGCGACCACGTCCAGTCGTTCGACTTGTAGAGGTCGTCGAGCTCCAGCGCGGCGTCGCGCAGGAAGTCTGCGAGCCCGATCGCGTTCGCGTCGCCCCCTCCGAGGCGTCTGGCCTCCGCCATCGCCCGCAGCTCCGTCACCAGGCCTGCGAAGCTCGACCCGAGACTGCCTTTGACGTTCTGGAGCACGATGCCAGCCGCAACGCGATCGAGCTGAATGGCGCAACCGGACGGAAGCCGAGGGAATCCCTGCTCGACCTGATTGATCAGGTCCGAGCGGTGGCCTCCCAGCAGCGCGCGGAAGCGCAGGTCAAACCGGAACTTTCGGCTTGCGCTGCCGATGAAGTCCAGGACCGTGAGGCAGGGCTTGTTCTCCGTACGACGAAGTCCTCGTCCGAGCTGCTGGAGGAACACCAGGGCGCTCTCGGTCGGTCGGAGAAAGAGAACAGTGTCCACTTCGGGGACGTCCACGCCCTCGTTGAACAGGTCCACGCAGAACACGACGTTGACCGTGCGGTCTCGCAGGTTGCGGAGCGCGGCCTCGCGCTCGTCGGTCGGTGTGTCGGCCGACACGGCGACCGCCGGCAGGCCACGACGCACGAACTCGTGCGCCATGAACCGCGCGTGGGCGACGCTGACGCAGAATCCCAACGCCCGCATTGACTGCGGGTCCGCAAGTTTGTCCTGAATGGCCTGAACCACCAGCGACACTCTGGCCTGGTCACCGGTGTAGACATTCTCCAGCGCCGCGACGTCGTACCCGCGACGGCTCCACTGGACGTGAGACAGGTCGGTGCCGTCGTGAAGGCCGAAGTACTGGAACGGACAGAGCAGACCCCGCTCGAGCGCGTCCCACAGCCGCAACTCCACCGCAATTCGACCGTCGAACCACTCGAGCACGCTCTGGCCGTCCGTGCGCTCGGGTGTGGCGGTCAGGCCAAGCAGAATCTTCGGCTTCAGGTGATTCAACAGGCGCTTGTACGTCGTCGCCGCGGCGTGGTGGAACTCGTCAACGACGACGATGTCGAAGGCGGTGGGCTGAATGTCGTCCAGATCTATCTGGGCGAGTGACTGGATGGATGCGAAGACGTGCCTGTTCTGGTCCGGGCGGTGGCCGTCCACCAGCAGTTCCCCGAAGGCGCCATCCCGAAGCACTGCGCGGTAGGCCCCCAGGCTCTGAGCCAGGATCTCCTTGCGGTGGGCGACAAACAGTAGCGTCGGGTTCTGCAGCCGCTCGCGCAGCCGCCGATAGTCGAATGCAGCGACCAGGGTCTTGCCCGTACCTGTGGCGGCGACGACAAGGTTCTTGTGGCGGTGGTGGCGTTCGCGCTCGGTCTCCAGCCGCTGGAGCATCTCGCGCTGGTAGGGCCAGGGCTGCACGTCGATGTTGAAGATCGGCGAGGGCGCCGTCGCTGCCGTCGAGCGCACGGCTACGTCGAAGCGTTCCGCGTCGCGCGCCGGGTCGTAGGACTCGTAGTCAGGGTCCTGCCAATAGCTTTCGAATGCCGCCTTGAACTTGTCGATCAGGTCGGGCGTCGACGCCTGCGCGAGCCTGACGTTCCATTCCACGCCGTCGAGCATGGCGCTGTGCGTCAGATTGGACGAGCCGATGAACGCCGTCGAGTAACCAGACAGGCGCTCGAACAACCACGCTTTCGCATGGAGACGCGTGGTCCGGGTGTCGTACGACACCTTGACCTCGGCCCCAATGGAGGTCAGCCAGTCCAGCGCCTTGCGCTCGGTCGAACCGGTGTAGACAGTCGTGATGACGCGTAGCGGGCGCCAGGCCTCGCGATGCGCCTCTAGCGCAGTCCGCATCACCCGCAGGCCGTTCCAGCGGACGAAGGCGCAGAGGAGATCGATGCGATCGGCTGAATGAATCTCGCGCTCGATCGCCGCTCCAACAGACGGCTCACCGCGAGCATTGACGAGCAGGTCGGCCGCCGAGAGCGGCACAAGTGGCGGAAGGGTGTCTCGCGCGAACGCGGCGCCTCGGTCGAGCGCCTTGATCTCCCGAAGCAGCGAGAGAGGCACGGCAAGTGCGTCGTCTGCCGTGACCGAATCCGCTCCAGACGCCTCCCGGAGCCAGGCAAGGAGGGCGTTTGAGAGTTCGGCCTGGCGCGCGAGCCGCTCGTCCTCGGGAATCGCCCGAAGCACTCGCTCCAGCACCCGTCGCAGATGGCCAGCGACCGCCAGGTGCGCATCCGCGACGTGCAGCCCACTCTGGGCCACCTGCGCAGGCGCAAGCCCGGCAAGCAGCCGCGTCAGCTCCTCGGTGACGAGCTGCTCGTAGAGACCGGGGACGGGTTCGTCAGCCACGTGCGAGGGTCAGTTGATGTCGTGCTCCTCGATCTTCCACGACACCTCCCAGTCTGGATCGGAGTCGAACTCGTCGCAGACCCGACGGCCGTCTCGAAGCGCGAGGCGACGCTCCGTCTCTTCGATCTCCTGGGCCGTCTGCTTCCGGCGAAAGATGCCGGCGATCGACACGTCGACGTAGCCGTGTCGGTTCTGGTCTTCGCGGATTAGCACGTAGACGGTCATGACTCACCCGCCATGAGAGATGTTACTGATGTCGCAGACGATGGTAACCTCACTTTCGGATGGAGGCTCAGGGATTTCAGGCCGGTGTCTGTCCCACGTGGCGTATCGTCGGCGCCGTCGTCGCGATCTCCGCGACGGTGGGCCTGCTCGCGAATGCGCAATCGCGTCCTTGGGCGTCACCCACCGCGGCACCCATCGACTTCAACCGGCAGATCCGCCCGCTCCTCTCCGACCGCTGCTATCGCTGCCACGGCCCCGACTCCGCCAAGCGCAAGGCGAAGCTGCGCCTGGACACGCGCGAGGGGCTGTTCAAGGAGGCGGAGAACGGGCTGGCGGTCGTCGCGCCGCGCGACGCGGAGAAGAGCGACCTGATCCGGCGCATCTCGAGCGACGACAGCGAAGAGATGATGCCGCCGCCGGACTCGCACCTGTCGCTCACGGATGCGGAGAAGGCACTGCTGAAGCGCTGGGTGGCCGAGGGCGCTGACTACAAGCTGCACTGGTCGCTGGTGTCAGTCGCTCCGGTGGCCGTGCCGGCGACTCGTGACGCGGCCCCGACCCTAAATCCGATCGACGCCTTCGTGCGCGCGCGGCTCACGTTGGAGGAAGAGGGGAATGGGGGAATGGGGGAAAGGGCGCCAATCGCTCCTGCGCCTCGTGCATCCCAACAGACGATCATCCGCCGCCTGGCGCTGAACCTCACGGGCCTGCCGCCGACGCGAGCCGAGATCGACGCGTTCATCAGTGACCGCTCGGCGCACGCGGTGCAGCGCGCGGCGGACCGCTACCTGGCCTCGCCCGCCTACGGCGAGCGCATGGCGATGGACTGGGCGGACCTGGCGCGCTACGCGGACACCTACGGCTACCAGAACGACGTCGAACGCGAT
>JANMSA010000487.1:0-1569 GCA_031388865.1 Acidobacteriota bacterium
GTGCGCGCGTTGCGCCGCCTCCGCCCATCCCGCGCGCGCCTTCCGCGGCGCCGCTATGACGATCTGACCAGCCTCGACGCGAAGGTCCACCTCCTCGGCGAGCCCCGCCTGCTCGATCATGAGCTTGGGAAGGCGGACGCCTTGGGAATTCCCGATACGGACGATTTTGGAGCGCATGAGCAGCGGAAAGGGGTGGACTTACAATGTAGGTCCACGTCCTCGATTCGCGCAACCGGCCCGTTGTGGCATAACGCTGAGCTCTGCTGCGAGGGCACTCAATAATTGCGCGCGCAGCGCGCATTTAAAGCGCCCTCCTTTGCAGCAGCGTTCGTTACGCGCCCGGCGCACCGGATCCAAAAAGCTTCAGCGACATTGTGTCCCTGGGAAAGCTCACGAGGACTTCCTGGTCGGACGTCACCAACCGAACCTCGAGGGCGCGCGCCAGTGCGACGAACTCGCAGTCGTACGCGCTTCGACCACTCGTCGCGGCGAGTTCGAGGACGACTGGACTTTCCACCTGGTATTCGCGGCCGGTCATCAACGCCTCCGCTGCGGCCTGCACCTCGCGCGCCTTGGCCAAGGCGAGATGGCGCTGCCGCATGTAGCCGCGGAGAACATTGCGGAGTTCGCTACGCCAGAGAATCGGCGCCGCCCACGCTGCATCCCTAGCGAGGGCCTCGCGTGCAGCCCCGGTCTGATCGCCGGGGAGCAACAGATACGCGATGACGTTGGTGTCAACGACGATCACGGTCGTCCCGCCGCCTTGGAGGCACGCAGGCGGGCTTCCGTCAGCCGCGGTACGCGGAGCTTGGCCCGGATTGCATCGGCCTTCGCCAGGGTGGCTCTCGGATCCGGGACGTTGCCGGCGACCGCCTGCTCAAGGCAGACGATGACCTCGCTGTTGAGGCTGCGTCGATGCTCCGCAGCCCGCTCCTTCAGCTGGCGGTAGATCGAGTCTGGAATGCTCTTGATGGTGAGTGTGGGCATAACGCCTCCGGTTCCGGAATGGTTCCATAACGGAACCTAGGGAGGCGTCAGCGCTCGGTCAACCTTGGCCATGCCACACGCCACGTGGTGCGCATAACGCCGCGCTTCTGCTGCAGTCGAATCATCGAAAGCCCGCGCAGCGCGCCTACATTCACTCGGCTGTCTGCAGCAAGCAACGTTAGCTGGCGCGCGCAGAACTCGCACGGCACACGGCGGTACGAACTGAGCTCCTGACACCTCCGCCGAACACCCATGTCAGGGAGACCCTCAGATCCTTGTGTGCCGCTGATGAGCTCCGTCGGACCACTCACGATTCCATCTTGGCACGCCGCACCTCAAATGGCTCCAGCATCTCCGTGCCGCCGACGGGGAATTAAACCGGTCTACGCGGCTGCCATCTTCCGAACCCGCAACCGTTTGCGCGAACGCTCCGCGAGCCAGAGATCGTGTTGCATCTGCTGGTGCAGCCAACTCTCTGCCGTGGTGTCGAATGCGATGGACAGCCGAATCGCCATCTCGGGGCTGATGCCCGCTCGCCCGTTCAGAATGGCGGACAACGTGTTCCGGCTCACGCCGAGTGAG
>JANMSA010000493.1:0-2935 GCA_031388865.1 Acidobacteriota bacterium
AACTTAGCGAGCGATCACGTGCCCCGCGACCGCTCGTGTTGACGGGCTGGGCCAACAAGCGCTGCCGGTCGCACCGGCCCGCCGGAGGCCCCCGGTCGGTTCTAGTCTCCCTGTCACACGGTCCGGGTCACCAGCGCAGGCGAGAGGGCCAGTTGGACACTGCCACTGCCATGGGGGACTGCAGTTCGTCGATCGTGTTGATCAGGAAGCGCTGGCCGTCGGGAGAGACGTCGTAGAACCTTGCCTGGGGGCGTGGGGCGATCGAGAACAGCGGCGTTGTTGCGCCGACGGAGACATCGTCCGCGGACAACTCCACTGCGACAGCGGTGAGTCGGTTTGAGGAGTCGAGGTAGAAGATCTCCTTCGAGTCGCGGCTGAAGCGGGGGAACGTGCCGCCGGCGGAGGAGACCTGCCACTTCTGTGTTGGGTCTGCGGAGGACATCACGAAGATCTCGAAGCGGTCGTTCTGGTCCGACTGGTACGTGATCCACTTCGCGTCTGGAGAGTAGGAGGGCTGGGCCTCGACGTTCGTGCCCTGCGTGAGCACCTCTGGTTTTGTGTGGGGCTGGAGGGGGACCCGGAGGATTCGCGCGCGACGGTCCGCGACGAGGAGACTCTTGCCGTCGAACGCCACGCTCTGGAGCAGCGGAAAATTGTCGATCTGTGCGATCACCGTTTCGCCGGCGCCTGTGACGCGGCGCGACACGATCAGACTCCTGCCGTTGCGCGTCACGTCGAAGTAGACCGTGAGGTTGTCGGCGGAGAATGCGGCCATGCCGGCGAAGGCTCCCTCGATTGGAAAACGGGTGAGCGTTCTGCGGGGCAGGTCACGGATCCAGATCTCCCGTTGCGGGTCGCCGAGGGAGATGGCCACCTTTTGCGCGTTGGGTGAGAGCTGGATGTCCCAGTAGGATCCTGGCTCGCCCACCACCTCCAGTTCCTTTCCGCTGCGATCCACCCATCGCAGCGTCGACAGCACCTGCGCGCGGCCCGTGTGGTAGATCAGCACTCCGGTTTCACTTGCGCTGATGGCGCCGCGCCAGATTCCGGCATCATAGAGAGCGTTCGTCGCGATCGGTATCGGCTCGCCGCTCAGGACCCCGCTCTCCGACATCTCCTGCGCCATGACCGTGTCCTCGCGTCCGAACAGGGCCCACCCGTTCGCGTAGATCATGTTCGTCAGAGAGCGCATCACGAGGCGCGGCGGATCCCCGTCGAGCGAGCCCACGTAGACCCCGTTCTCGGAGCCGTTGGGTGCCTGGTGGTTCGCCGCGAGATAGAGAAAGTGTTTCCCGTCTGGCAGGAAAAAGGGCCAGCGGTGGGTCGTGTGTTTCCCGGTCTCGATCTTTGACGCAGCGACGGGAATTCCGCCGCTGGCCGGGATGCGGAATAGCGTGGCCTGGGTGTCAGGGGTGAAGAGGATCGTTCCATCGCTGGCCCACGATCCGCCGCGGCCGGCTGCTGCGACCGTGAGCAGCACGGGTGCACCGCCTATCACCTCGATCCGTCTCAGCGAGCCGGCGCTGAAGAATCCGAGGGACTTGTTGTCCGGCGACCAGAAGGGATGTGCGGGGTTTGCCGTGCCGGGCAGCGGCCGCGTCTCGCCGGTGCTGATGACGCGAAGCCACAACTGCGTTTTTGTCCCGTCGGTAGCGGAGTACACCACCATCGTGCCGTCGGGGGAGATCACTGCAGCGCCGGACTCGTCGCCGACGGCCACGAAGCTCTGATCCCTGGGAGGTGCGAGGTCCCACACCACGCTTCCTCCCGCGTCCCGCGCGCTGCGCGAGTAGAGCCATCCCATCGCCGCGAGCGAAATCGCCAGCAGTGCCACCAGCGCCCACGCCGCACGCTCGCGAGACTTTTTGCGCGCGATCACCGGCGCTGCCATTCCCGCCTGCGATCCTGACTCTGCGATCCAGCGCAGGTGTTCGGCGATGTCGTGCGCGCTTTGCCAGCGGTCGTCGGGCGACTTGGCGAGACAGCGGCTGATCACGTGTTCGAAGGCGGGAGGGGTGAGCGGGAGCACCTGCGCCAGCGGCTTCGGGTCCTGCGACACGATCGCTGCGATCAGCGACGTCTTCGTGCTCCCTTGAAAGGCGCGCACCCCGGTGGCCATCTCGTACAGCACGGCGCCGAGGGAGAAGATGTCCGTCCGTGCGTCGGCGGCGAGGCCCTCGAGTTGTTCGGGAGCCATGTACTGGAACGTGCCCAGGATCGTCCCTTCCTGCGTGAGCGGCTTATGCTGCGTCGCGCCGTCGCCGGCATCCGGCAGATCGATCTGCGCGCTCTTGGCCAGGCCGAAGTCGAGCAGCTTCGCTCCCGACCGGGTGATCATCACGTTGGCCGGCTTGAGGTCGCGATGCACCACCCCTGCGCGATGCGCGCGGTCCAGTGCATCCGCCAGCTGCGTCCCGACCCGGAACACCTCGCTGAGCGGAAGCGGCCCACGCGAGAGCCGGTCGGCGAGCGACTCCCCTTCGAGGAGTTCCATGACCAGATAGCTCGTCCCGTCATGCTCGCCGACATCGTGCAGCGTGCAGATGTTCGGATGATTGAGCTGCGAGATCGTCTTCGCCTCGCGTTCGAAGCGCGTGCGGAAGGCGGCACTCTGCGCCAGCTCATGAGGCAGAACCTTGATCGCGACGGAGCGCTCCAGGCGCGTGTCGCGAGCCTTGAACACCTCGCCCATTCCACCGGAGCCAATCTGCGACGTGATTTCGTAGGGGCCGAGGCGGCTGCCGGGTGTGAGGTTCATTCGTGTGGGGGGATTATGTCATCCGCGCGTGCGCGGCGAAGGAACCGACCGACCGGGGGGCCTCCGGCCTGTCGGCCCTCTGTTAATGAGAACCGACGAGGGGGCCTCCGGCGGGCCGGCCCGGCCGGCAGCGCTTGTTGGCCTAGCCCGTCAACACATGCGGTCGCGGGGCACGTG
>JANMSA010000495.1:0-19193 GCA_031388865.1 Acidobacteriota bacterium
GCGACGCGCGCCACGCCTTTGCTATCTCGACCGAGTCGAACTGCAGCACGACCAGGCGCCGCGGCGTCCAGTCGCCGTCCAGAACCTCGCTCGCTCCGCCGCGTACCAGATAGCGACCCCCGTGTGCCGCAATCGCCGCGGAGGCCAGCCGCTTGTAGTCCTCGTACACAACCGGATCGAGTACTTCGATGTCGACGATGATCAGTGCGGGCATGAAGCGAGATGATATGCGACAGCCTGTGAGCGAGGTACCGTAGCGCCACCATGATCGATCACCCCTACGCGGACCTTGCCCTCTCCCGCCGGCTCGAACGTTGCGAGGCGGAGGCGAACGCCGCGATCGTGGAATCCCGCGCCGCGCTCAACCCCGCCTCCGGCGCGAAGTGGATGGAGTGCAACGGAACCTATGCACTCTTCGACGGCGTGGGATCGCCGCTCACGCAGACCTTCGGGCTGGGACTCTTCAGCACGCCCTCCGAGGCAGACTTCGAACTGATCGAGCAATTCTTCGTCGATCAGGCCGCCGGAATCTTTCACGAGGTCTCGCCGCTGGCGGCCCCGGAAACACTGGAGCTGCTCTCCCGCAGCGGCTACCGCGCCATCGAATTCACGAGCATGCTCTACCGGCCGATCACGCCACGCGACGAAACCGCAGGCGCGGTCAGTACCCGCCTTGCTCTCGCCGGCGAGGAAGAGCTCTGGGGCGCGACTGCTGCGGAAGGGTGGAGTGAGCATCCGGAGCTGATGACCTTCCTCAACGACCTCGGACGGGTCACCGCAGCGAGCCGCGGAACGCACGCTTTCTTCGCGGAGTTCGAGGGAGAGCCCATCGGTACGGGCGCGATGACGATCCATGAGGGCATCGCCCTTCTGGCCGGCGCCAGCACGATCCCTTCTCGAAGGAAGCTCGGCGCGCAAAGCGCCCTCCTCGAAACGCGCCTTCGCTACGCCGCGGCTCAGGGCTGCGACCTGGCGATGATGGCGGCCCTTCCGGGAAGTGCATCCCAACGAAACGCCGAGCGGCAAGGATTCCGGATCGCGTACACACGCATCAAGTGGACACGGTGACATCGCGGGGCGTTCCGGTTGTCAGCTGTCTGCGATTTTCATCACGAGTGTGGTGCGTCATTTCAGATCGGCATCGATCCGGCGAACGCCGGACACCGGGCGGTGGCCGCTGGAGGCGGCCCGAAGGGTAGCCGGTGGTGCGCGCGAAGCGAGCGACCACCGGTCCATACCGCACGCGATGATATCGACCCCGGCAGGGGTCGCGGAGGAACTGGCGATCCGCCTCCGAATGGCCGGTACGCGACCCATTCAGTTTCGATATCCATTGCCCGCTGTCCGGTGGTCGCTCGCTTTGCTCTCACCACCGGCTACCCTACGGGCCGCCTCCAGCGGCCACCCGGGTGGCGCAGGCTCCTGTCGCCAGTCCGGCGGTTACCCTGCGCTTCGCGATGAGAGCATTCCGCAGGCGGCGTGCTTTGCGGCACCGCCGCTGTAGCGGCGGACCACTGGTACTTCGAGCGTGCGCAGCGCATCGCGGAAGGACGCAAGCTCCGAGGGTGTCGCGCGCACATAGCCATCGTCGCGGGCGTCGTTGACGTCGATGAGACTGAGGCGCATCGGCACTCCTTCGAACAACTCGCGCAGAGCCTCGACTTCGTCGCTCCCCGTGTTGATGCCGCCGAGGATGACCCAGGCCAGAGTGACCCTCCCACCCGCGGCGCGCTGATACACGCGTACCGCATCCGCCAGTTCGGCGATGGGCCAGGCACCGGCCACCGGCATCAGTTCCCGCCGGCGCTGGTCGATCGCTGAGATGAGTGAGACGATCAGGCGGTACGGCCTCCGCTCACTGGCGAAGCGGTGGATGGCCGGCACCTGGCCCACCGTCGAGATCGTGATCGATTCCGCCGCGATGCGCCCGCCGCAGGGGTCAGACAGGATCTCAGCGGCGTGCAGGACATGCTCGTAGTTGTGCAACGGCTCGCCCTGTCCCTGAAACACGGCGCCCGTGACGGTCCCCGGCGCCTCATCGCGCACCGCCACAAACTGCGCGATGATCTCCCACGTCTCGAGGCTCCTGGTCAGGCCGAGTCGTCCGGTTGCGCAGAAGTCGCAGCGCATCGCGCAGCCGGCCTGACTGGAAAGGCAGACGGAGAACCGCCCCTCTTTCTCCAGAGGAATGCGCACTGCCTCCGCGACCGCACCGTCCTGCAGGCGGAACAGGTACTTCACGAAGCCGTCTGCCGGATCCGTCACGCGCTCGACGATCTCGATCGGACCTCGTCCCACCAGGACGTCGACGGCGCGCTCGACGCTGCGCGGGACGGGGCGCGTGACCGGATATCCATCCTGTCCGCGGCCGACAGCGTGCGCCACGATGCGGCGCGCCTCAGCGTCGCGCACCGTTACTCCGTTCATGCGAAGATGCGCAGCGAGCTCCGCTGGAAGAAGACCGAAGAGATGTGGGAGTCCGTGCATGTTCCGGAAGCATTCTCCTATGAAGACTGCTCCGGGAGTACGCCTCGGGCCGTACGAGACCGCCCGCGCCGATCGGCGGGGGAGTCGCTCGCCGATCGCCTGACGCTTGCTTCCGTCCCGCTGACGACAGGCCCGAACGGGTTCGAGGTGGGCACTGTCACCGGCATTATGAAGATCGGCACCATCGACTACGTCGTCACCCCGGACGGCACAGGGGTGATCCTCTCGCGCCCCCCGGACTCGGGCAGCGCACCATCGTAGTAGTGACGAACTGGCCGGGGTCGCGCTAGTCTTACGGGCCGTGACCATTCGCACAGTCATCACCGCCACCGGAAGCTACATCCCCGCCCGGCGTGTGCCCAACGAAGACTTCCTCCAGCATGACTTCCGGGGCACCGACGGGAACCCTCTCGACAAGACGAACGCAGAGATCCTCAAACAGTTCGAGAGCATCACCGGGATTCGCGAGCGTCGCTACGCCCCGGACGACATGGTCACGACGGACATGGCGTACGAAGCGGCGCGTGACGCTCTGCAGTCCTCGGGAATCGACCCGGAGACACTGGACGGGATCATCGTCGCGCACAACTTCGGCGACGTCCGCGCGGGGAGCGCCCGCTCCGATCTCGTCCCCGCCCTCGCCGCCCGCGTCAAAGCGCGCCTCGGCATCCGCAATCCTCACGCGGCCGCGTTCGACCTGGTCTTTGGATGCCCCGGCTGGCTGCAGGGGGTGATCGTCGCCGACTCCATGATCCGCGCCGGAGACAACCAGCGCGTGATGATCATCGGCGCAGACATGCTCTCCCGCATCTCCGACCCGCACGATCGCGACAGCCTGATCTACGCCGACGGCGCGGGCGCGGTGATCGTCGAAGCGCGCGAGACCGACGAGCGCGTGGGGATCCTCTCGCGGGCCGTCCGCTCCGATACCCTCGAGCATTCCTCCATGTTGCGCATGGGCGAGTCCTACAACCCAGAGGCGTTTCTCGAGGCGCTCTTCCTGAAGATGGAGGGGCGGAAGCTCTACAAGTACGCCCTGAATAACGTCGCCGGTGCCATTCGCGACGCCCTGCAACGCGCCAACGTGACGCTCACTGACGTGAAGAAAGTGCTCATCCACCAGGCCAATGGCAAGATGGATGAGGCCATCCTCAGCGCGCTCTTCGAGCTGTACGGTGCAGGCAAGCCGCCAGCCGGCATCATGCCGATGACAATCTCCTGGCTGGGCAACAGCTCGGTCGCCACCGTGCCGACGCTCCTCGATCTGATCCTGAAGGGGCAGCTCGATGGTCACACCCTGGTGGCTGGCGATCTGGTCGTATTCGCATCCGTCGGCGCCGGGATGCATATCAACGCTGTCGTCTACCGCTTCTAGCAGGCGTAGGCAGAAGTTGAACCTCCCGCTCCTGCCTGCTGCAGCCTACTGCGCACTGCCTGCTCCGCACTATGATTGCGTCCATGAACGCATTTGCAGCGCTCGGCCTTCGACCCGAGATCGTGGAAGTCCTCACCGCCTTGGGCTACGAGTTGCCCACTCCCATTCAGGAGCGCACCATCCCGCTGCTCATGGCCGGCCGGGATCTGATCGGCCAGGCGCAGACCGGAACAGGAAAGACTGCGGCCTTCGCGCTGCCCGCGCTGGAGAAGATCGACCCGAAGCTGAAAAAGACGCAGGTGCTCGTGCTCACGCCCACACGCGAGCTGGCCATGCAGGTCGCGGACGCGATTCATTCCTACGCGGCGAAGCTCGACCGCATCAGTGTGATCCCCGTATACGGCGGCGCGCCGATCATGCCGCAGCTCAAGCGCCTCGAGCGGGGCGCTCACGTCGTTGTAGGCACACCCGGCCGTCTGATCGATCACCTCGACCGCGGCAGTCTCGATCTGTCCCACATCAGAGTCCTCGTCCTGGATGAGGCGGACGAGATGCTGAACATGGGCTTCATCGAAGACATCGAGAAGATTCTCGGTGCGATCCCGCCGGAGCGGCAGACCGCACTCTTCTCCGCAACCATGCCGGACGGTGTGATGCGCATCGCCCGGCGCCACCTGCGCGATGCCGAGCGTGTGGAGATCGAGCACAAGGCCATCAACGCTCCTGCGATCGAGCAGCGCTTTGTCAACGTATCCGAGGGGCAGAAGCTCGAGGTGCTGACGCAGATTCTGGAGCTCGAGCCGGCGGAGGCTGTCCTGATCTTCCGGCGCACCAAGACCGGCTCCGCGGAGCTCGCGGAGAAACTGGAAGGCCGCGGATTCGCCGCGGTGGCCATGCATGGCGACATGAGCCAGCCGCTGCGTGAGAGCGTCATTCGCCGCCTGCGCGCAGGCCAGGTGGAAGTGGTCGTCGCGACGGACGTGGCCGCACGCGGTCTCGACGTCGAGCAGATCGAGCACGTCATCAACTACGACGTCCCTCACGATGTCGAGGCGTACGTGCATCGCATCGGACGCACCGGCCGCGCTGGCCGCAAAGGCGTTGCGACGATGTTCATCACGCCCCGTGAACGGCGGATGATGCGCGAGATCGAGCGCTACACAGGCACCGCCATCAAGCCGATGAAACTGCCCACGCGCGCGGACGTCGCCGCCAAGCGCATCTCCATCTTCAAGGACGGATTGCGCAAGACCCTGCAGGAAGGCGATCTGGACATGTACGTCGAGCTCGTCGAGCAGATCGCCGAGGAAGGCTTCGACATGGCGGATGTGGCGGCAGCAGCGGCCCGGATTGCCAACGGCTCGAAAGCCCTCGTGAAAGCGCGCGAGCAGGAGCGCGAGGACGAGCAACCGGCTCGCGCGATGAGCGAGTCGCGATCGAGCGAACGCCCCTCGCCGCGCGAGTACGACGATTCGAAGCCCGGCACGACCGTCCGTCTGGCACTTGCAGTCGGCAAAGAGGACGGCATCCGCCCCGCGGACGTCGTCGGCTCCATCGCCAACGAGGCCGACATCCCCGGTCGCGACATCGGACCGATCGACATCCAGGACCAGGTCACGTACGTCGGCATCCCCGAGCGCTACGTCGATGTCGTCATCGAGAAAGTCGGCCGGAAGAAGTTCCGCGGCAAGCCGCTGAACATCCGTGTGGTGTCCGCGCGTGAGGAAGAGGAGCAGCGGTCGCGCCCAAGGCCGTCGCCTGCCGCAAAGACCTACGATCGCGGTCCTGCGAGAGCCTCGGCGAAGCCGTACGATCGCGCCGCGGCCAAACCCTACGACCGGGCATCGAAGCCGTTCGACCGCAGTGCTTCGAAAGCATCCCCGAAGCCTTACGACAAAACGACGAAGCCTTACGACAGGGCGGCCAAGCCGTTCGACAAGCCGGCCAGGCCCTACCAGGGGAAGTCGTTCGACAAACCGGCAAAGCCGTACGACAAGACCGCCAAAACGTACGACAAAACAGCCAAGCCGTTCGACAAGACAGCCAAACCCTCGGATCGCAGCGCCGCCAAACCCTACGACCGCAAGCCGCGTTCTTTCGATCGCGATGACAAGCCCGGGGCCGCGAGCCGTCCCAGCGTTCCCAAGACACCCTTCGACCGGTTCGCGAAGAAGAAGAAGAAATACTGATGAGATCCGACCTCCGCATCAAGCCCGGGAAGCCTTTCCGCGTCGCAGACTTTGACCCCGACGGCGCGTCCCTTGCGCCCGGAGACAAGGAGACCACTCAGGCGGCAACGCAGAAGCTCGTGGAACGGATCGGCGAGTTGCAGGAGCTCCTCTTTGCCGAGCACAAGCAAAAGGTGCTGGTCGTCCTGCAGGGCATGGATACGTCGGGCAAGGACGGAGCGATCCGCAGAGTACTCGCCGAAACGAGCCCTCAGGGAGTGCGCGTCGTCTCGTTCAAAAAGCCCACCCCGCTCGAGCTGGACCGTGACTATCTCTGGCGGATCCACACGGAAGTGCCCCTCCGCGGTGAGTTGGTGGTCTTCAATCGGAGCCACTACGAGGACGTGTTGGTCGTCCGTGTGCATACCCTCGTACCGAAGAAGACATGGAGCAAGCGGTACGAACACATCGCGGAGTTCGAGCGGATGCTTGCGGACGAGGGGACGACCATCCTCAAGTTCTTCCTCCACATCAGCGCCGCTCAGCAGCGCGAGCGCCTGGAAGCACGGCTCCAGGATCCGACGAAGCGCTGGAAGTTCGAGCACGGGGACCTCGCGGAACGCCAGCTCTGGCCCGAGTATATGAAGGCGTACGAGGAGGCGGTCGAGCGCACCTCGACAGTGGCAGCACCATGGCATGTCGTCCCTGCGGATCGGAAGTGGGTGCGCGACTGGATCGTGTCGAGTTTCCTCGTCGACGCTCTGGAGAAGTTGAAGATGCGCTATCCCGATCCGGCGGACGTGAAAGGGGTTATCGTCGAGTAGGCCATTGCGCCAGCCGCAAAAACCCCTTAGAGTGAGCGAACATCTTTCCATCTATCATGCCCGAAGCCGCCCACTCCATCGACCGCCGCCGCCTCCAGCGTGTGGCCCTGTCCCAGCCCCTTCGCGCCACGATCGACGGTACGCGCATCTTCCTGGTCGATGTTTCCCTGCGCGGCCTGCGGGTGCTGCACCAGGACGACATTGGCCGCGTGGGCGCGGTGAGCACCGTCGTCACGAATTGGGACGGTCATCGAATCGAGCTCCGTTGCAGGATCGTGCGCACCACGCTGCATCGGGCGGCGGAGCAAGCAACCAGTCGCAAGCAGTATCACTCCGGGCTTGCGATTCTCGAGGCGGTCGGCAACTCGGTCGAGACCCTGCGGCACTTCATTGAGCATCACGTCGAGCGCGCTCTCGATGAGCAGAAGGCCAACGCCCGTGGCATCCCTCCCCGTCTCGCAGCGCAGTCCGTTCAAACCGGCGCTCCGGTCACGTTCGTCCGGCACGAGTACAGTCTGGGCCAGTGGCGCGAAGTCATGACTGCGACGGCCGCTCAGCCCGAGAGTGGCTTCACCATCTCCGCCCAGCATTCGAAGACAGAGGTGGAGATGCTGAGACGAGCCTACGAGCGGGCTCCCACCAACGGCGATCGCGCAACGATCCGCCGGCTCGCTGCGCTCAGCGTGAGCTCCGGCGAAGTCGTGCAGGCGCGGCGCTACCTGCCCTGAATCTCAGAGCATCGCGAACGATTTCTCGCTCACCTGCCGTCCATCGATGAGAATGACGGCCCGATGCTCGCCTGGTCGCCAGTCGGTCGTTCGTCCCGACGAGAACGGGAGATAGTGCATCCCCTGCCGGGCCTCGCGCGCATCGGTACGAAGGACCCGTCCGGCCGCGTCCATCCATTTCACTTCCACGCTCTGCGCACTGCTCGCTCCGCTGACGTCGATCGAGAGAAATACTTCGCCCCCGCGGACGAAGTTGTCACCGATCGACACCTGCGCGACGGCTCCGCTCGCAGTCACAGCAGTCCCGAGGGCATAGGTTTCGGCCGCAGGCTCCTGTTGCTCCGGCTGGCTCGGCACATGCGCTTTCTTCGCTCCGCGGTCGACTCCACAGCCGGTGAACGCGAGCAGAAAGACTACCGTCACTACGATCCAGAATCTCAATAAAAAGTCCTCCGGGGACGAGACCGGCAATCACCGGTCGAATTGTCTAAATAACCTGCAAGGTTCATGACAAAAGCGCATACTTCCTCGTCCTCTCATGGGGAGCGGCGATCTGAACCTTCAGATTCTCAACCACTTGGCCGAACAGCTGGCCGCGTATACTGCGCCGGCCGATGAACCGAAGCATGGTCCCTCCGCTCCTGAAGAGGCTGGCGCAGATCCTCGGTCACGCTGGAATCGATGTGCGCCGCGTGGGGTGGGCTCTGGGGGGGATTCCCCGGTACTGCGCGGATCTCGCTCGCTACGCGCGTGAAGCTTCGGATGACCGGTTTCCGCTGCGTTTCAGGGAACTGCTTCCTGTGTTCAAGGACCGCCATGCGCCCGCAGGCGAGGCGCGCGGCGGGTACTTTCATCAGGACCTGTGGGCCGCGCGCCGGATCTATGCCGTGCGCCCGAAGCGGCACGTGGACGTCGGCTCACGCATCGATGGCTTCGTCGCCCACGTGTTGACCTTCATGCCCGTGGAGCTTGTCGACATCCGTCCACTCGACAGCGCGGTCGAAGGGCTTACGTTCATTCGCGGCGACGCCACATCGCTGCGCGAGTTCCCGGATGACAGTGTCGAGTCGCTCTCCACCCTGCATGCCGTCGAGCACTTCGGACTGGGTCGCTACGGCGACCCGCTGCGGCCCGAGGCCTGGCGGGAGGCAATGCTGACACTGCAGCGGGTGCTGGCGCCGGGAGGACGGCTGTATTTCTCCGTCCCGGTCGGCCGGGAGCGCCTGCGATTCAACGCTCATCGCATTTTCTCTCCTCTCACGATCCTGAAGACGTTCGACGGCCTGCAGCTGGTGTCGTTCTCCGCCGTCAATGACGCTGGAGACCTCGAGTCAAACGCGGACCCCGAACGTTTCCGCAATGCGTACCTCGCGGTCGGTCTCTTCGAGCTGACGAAACCAGGGGGCGCCACTGATCAGCTGAGGCGAACGCTGGCGCCATAGTTCGGGCTTGTTGAATCGCCACCCGCTCCGGGCGCGACCCGCGAATACCCCAAAGCAACGCACTGTTGCGCCCAGCGCGGGTGGCGGGATATCGTGCACCTGCTTCTCGATGAGCGCCCATAGCTCAGCTGGATAGAGCGCTAGCCTCCGGAGCTAGAGGTCGTAGGTTCGAATCCTACTGGGCGCACCAATCCTCCCCTGCCCGAGACACTCGATGCGCCCACTGATCACGATGGAGCGCCGGCTTTGATCCCGTGGACGCTGCTCGACCGGGCCCTGCTGCCCGGCAGCAACGAGGAGATTCGGCTGCATCAGCGCGGGAGCGAGTTCGCGATCCGCGTCTCGAACTACGAGTTGATGAACAGCCGCGTGCACGGATCCGAGGAGGCGATGGCGGATCTGGCCTTTGGCAAACTAGGCGGACGCACTCCCCTCCGCGTTCTCATCGGCGGCCTGGGCCTCGGGTACACGCTCGCCGCTGCGTTGCGCGGGATCGGGGCTCTCGGCGAGGCGGTGGTGGCGGAGCTCGTTCCGGCGGTCGTCCGCTGGAATCGCGGGCCACTCGCGGACCTGGCCGGGAGGCCGCTCGCGGATCCCCGGACCCGAGTCGTTGAAGGCGATGTCGCACGAGTCATCCGCGAGGACCGCTTGGGGTTCGACGCGATCCTGCTCGACGTGGATACCGGACCGCGAGCTCTGACGCATGAGAACAACCGTCAGCTCTACGACGCGAACGGCCTGCGGGCGTCTCACGCCGCACTTCGCCCCGGTGGGGTGCTCGCCATCTGGTCCGGCGGTCCCGACCCGGCGTTCCTGCGCCGGTTGCACGATGCAGGCTTCGCAGTGGAAGAGGTTCGCGCCCGCGCGCGCGGCGACGGTGGGCGTGCCCACTACCTCGTGTGGGTCGCCCAGCGGACCGCCTGACGCCGGGCCGCTGGGAGTCTGCGCGGCAGAAAACCGCCGCTGGAGGCGGCGCGTACAGCAGCCGGTGGTGAGAGCAAAGCGAGCGACCACCGGACGGCATCGGCAATGGAGATCGACCCTGAAGGGGGTCGCGTACCGGTTCGCATCGGAGGCGGATCGCCAGTTCCTCCGCGACCCCCGCCGGGGTCGACATCATCACGGGTTGTATCGACCGGTGGTCGCTGGCTTCGCGCGCACCACCGGCTACCCTACGGGCCGCCTCCAGCGGCCACCGCCTGGCTTAGCTATTAGTTCCCGGCGCGAAACCGGAGGATCAGGACGCCGAGGCCGATCAGGATCAGCAGGACCGGCACGAGGATGGAGCGGCGTTCCGGCTCGGCCACAGCCGTCGTCGCTGATGTTTCCGTGATCTCTGGAGCCACCGTCTCCGTCGTGGGCGCGTACGTGGCAGTGTCGGTGGTACTCAGCGCCGTCGCGCTGCCCTGTGAGGATCGAGACGCCGTACTGGTCTCGGTCACCACCGTAGAAGTCGTTTCCGTCGCCATCGACGTCACTGGCACTGCGCTTTCGGTCGCCACGGGCGCAGGGCTGGCGGCAGTCTGCGTGGGTGCCGATGCCGAGGCAGGAGCCAGTGCGCGTGTCTGAGACTGGCGAGATGACCTCTTCCCGGAGCTCGTGGGGACCGGGACGGCGCTTCCCGTCGTGGCGTAAGTGCCGGTCGGCACGGCTGCCGATGCATTGTCTTTTCCAGGGGGCGGCGCTGTGACCGCGGTTCTCGGAATCGGTGCGCTCTTCACGGGTGACTTCGGCTCCGTCACGGCCTTCCGCTGTGCGGAGCGGCCCGCGACAGGAGTCGATCTCGCGGGAGTCGTCGCCTTCCGGGAGACCCTCGATCGCGGCGGAGCGGACGACCGCGGGCGAAGTGTCGTCTTCTCCGCCAGCTTCGGCACCGAGGCCTGCTTGGGAGGAGAGGCTGGTCGATCTCTGCCAGGGGTCACGACGACGCGCGCCGGGTCGCGCGCTTCTGAAGGACGGAGAGTCGGAGAGCTCGGTTCCGTTCGCGCAGTGCGCGTCTCCGGCATCGCGCCGAGACGCGGCAGACGATCCGCGGCGATGCGCGTGAGAAATTCGCGGGACTCGCCGGCGGGATAGTAGCGGCGGTCTTCGTCGTCCGTGAGCATGCTTCGCCGCACGGCATCGGAATAGCCGGGATAGCGATTCAAGCGTGCGTAGACATCGGAGCGCTCATCGAAAAAAGGCGATTGGAACTGCGCGTCCCAGACTCGCGATGCGTCCTCCAGGACTCGCAAAACCTCTTCGGCCGCTGTGCGCTCCCCGCCGGGGGGATAGGAGCCAAGAATCGAGCGGCCGGTTCGCAGATGTTCGTCGAAGGCGGGCCGGTCGTTGCTGGCCAGAGCACGGTGTGCCGCCTGCAGCTCGGAGCGGAGAGAGCGGCTTGGAGGTGCTGCCGGCGCGACCGCCAGCAGAGGCTCAGGAGCCGGGATCTGCTTGACCTCGAGACGTGGCGCAGCTGCGGGTGCGAGACTCTCGTCGCAGCCCTGCGGCACCGCGTTGACGCGCGATATCCTCACTTCCACGAGCGGCTGGAGCGGCCACGACGCGCCGGTGAATGTCGTCACCGCGAAGCTCGTGAACACCAGGAGCCTGCCCCACCGGCCCAACTTCATTCCATCTCCCAACCGACCTCGGCAAATGCAGCTAATGTGCCGTAGCGACTTCCTGCGGCAAATGCTTCTTGAACAACTTGATCAGATCGTCCACCGCCAGAGGCTTGGCGACGTAGTCGTCCACCTTGAAGTAGTCCAACGCTTCGTTCCGGTACTTCCGGTCCGTGTACAGCCCGGTCATGATGATCGCTTTCGACCGCGCGGTGTTCGGATCCTCTTTGAGCAACCGGCACATCTCACGGCCATCGAGCTTCGGCATGAATGCGTCGGAGAGGATCAGCTCAGGAGAGTACTCGCGCGCCAGCGACAATCCTTCCTGCCCGTCCGCCCCCACCACGAATCCGAAGCCCAGGGTCGTGACCACCGTGCGCACGATGAGCTGCACGTTCTCGTCGTCTTCGACGAGCAGGATCAGCGGGCGCTTGACCTCGGATAAAGGAGGGTTGACGCGGGCTCCCAGACTTCGCTTCGAACCGATCATTTTGCGCTCGAAGAGCGACGGCGGCGCGTCGATCCAGAAGCGCTCCTTGTACGCCGCGGGCGCCCTGCAGAAGCATCCGCCGCAATGCATGCAGGCCAGGGTGTGGTCGCGGCCGACGCAACGGCACCACTCCGCGTGCGTGGCGTCGAACGTCTGGTCGCAGTTGAAACAACAGACGTCATAGCCGTCGCTCCTGACCGGGACCGCCTCCGCCGCATCCGGCACGTCCGGAGCTTCGCTCGCGAGCATCTGCGCCAGCGAGATGTCGGCCTCTTCGTTTTCGTCGGGGTGGAGGTCCTTGCGATGGAGCTCGTGCAGATCTTCCTGGACGGGCAGGCCGGCCACCCCTTCCAGATGCTTCTGCAGCAGATTGATGAGATCCGTGACCGATACGGGCTTGCTGATGTAGTCGTCGACCCGGAAGCGCTTCAGAGCTTCACTCCGGTATTTGGTGTCGGTATAGAGGCCGGTCATCACGACCATGTGCGTATCTGCGAAGGCCGGGTCCTCTTTCAACTGGCGGCACATCTCCCGCCCATCGAGCTTCGGCATGAACGCGTCGGAGAGGATGAGATTCGGGCGGTACTCGCGGGCGAGCTCGAGACCTTCCTGACCATTCATGGCGAAGACGAATCCGTAGCCGAGGTTGGTGCAGATGCGCTGGACGATGGCCTGGATGTCTTCGTCATCCTCCACCGTGAGCACGAGCGGACGCGCGATCTGCGCGGCCGCCGCGTTCATTGGCAAGGCCCCCTGCTGCTTGCGCGCCTCGGCAGTCTTCCGCTCGAAGAGACGCGACGGAGCCTCGACCCAGAACTTCTCCTTGAATGCTGGTGGCGCCTTGCAGAAACAGGAGAGGCAATTCGTGCAGACCAGCGTCCTCTCCTTCGCCAGGCAGCTGCACCAGTCAGCCTCCACCGCATTGAACTGGACGCGGCACGTGAAGCAGGACACCTCGTAGTCATCATTGGAGACCATGCCCGCAGGCTGGGCGACGATCATCTGGGACGCGGGCGGTTCGCGACGGATGGCCGCCGCCAGTGCTGGCCCGGGCGAACCCGCTGCCTCGACCGTCTTGTGCCGCACCACCCTCTGCATCGCGAGCAGTTCTTCCGGCTTCGTCATCGCCTGTTGTGCGAAGCGCGTCACTTCTTCGACGTCGTAGGGGCGCGTGACGAAGGCGGCGTAGCGCACGTTCGGTGCGCCTCCTGACGACCTTCCCGTGAGGATGATCGGCAGAGTCGAGCTCTTTTCCACCGTGGTCTTGTGGACGACATCGAAGTCGGGATGCTCGACATCGAGGAAGAAGAGATCGGGCTTGACGCGCAGCAGCTCGTCGGCCGCATCCACCCACCGCTCGACCACGTACACTTCCAGGCCGCGCTGACGCAGCTTTGGCGCGATCGTCTCCGCAGTGCCCCGGCGACGCTCCAGCAGGACGAGCCGCGGCTTGCGCGCTTTGGTCTGTGGCTCGTTCCGCCGTCCAGGACCGGCCGCGGATTGAGGACTCTTCTCCAGCTTCGTCCCCGTACGTTTTTCGACGAGGTTCGACGTTGCGGGTCGCGGGCCGCGCCGGAACCAACCAGCAACAGTGTCTACGATGGACGGCTTCGGTGCAGTGGACGCTGGAGGACGCGCATCTGCCACTCGGTTGGCGTTCGCAAAAGCCTCGCGCTCTGCGGCGAGCTGATTCTCCAGCTGCACGCGCATGGACTCGCGTTCCTGGTCCAGCTCTTTACGGAACTTCTCTTCGATCGCCGCACGTTCCGCCGCGGCGCGCGTTTGTATGGCGAGCGCGGCCTCGCGATCCCTTGCCGCAACGTTCTCCATATCATTCCGAGCAGCCTCGAGCTGTGCGCGGCGGCGTTCTCCTTCCTCGAGCTCCCGGGCGGCACGCTCCTCGAGCTCCCTGCGCACCCGCTGGGCCTCGGCGCGCTCGGCCTCGAGGCGCTCCTGCAGCAGCCGCGTCGCTTCCTCACGCTCCTGAGCGACGCGCTCGTCCGACTCTCTGCGCAGCCGCTCTGCTTCAGCCCGTTCCACGTCGCGACGTTCCTGCAGTACGCGCGCTTCCTCAGCTCCCTTGCGAGCCCGCTCGCTCTCCTCGCGCTCCAGCTCGAGGCGCTCCGCCAGAGCACGGGCAGCTTCGTCGCGTTCGCGGCTGAGGCGTCCCTCTGTTTCTTTCTGGATGCGGTCCGCCTCCAGGCGAGCTGCCTCGAGGCGCGCTCGTTCCCGTTCACCCTCTTTCCGTTCCTGAGCGAGACGAGCCTCCGATTCCTTTCGCAGGCGCTCCGCTTCGGCGCGCTCCTGATCGAGCCGCTCCTCGAGGGCGCGTGCGATCTCCTCAGCTTCTCTGCGCCCTCGCTCCGCTACCACGCTCTCTGCTTCGAGGCGCGTCCGTTCGTGCTCTGCTTCCTTACGTTCCCGGGCGACACGACCCTTCGTGTCCGGTTGCGTCAAAGCGAGAGGGAGCGCCTCACCGGTACCCATCACTCCGACAACTTCGGGCTTTTCATTCAGCACCGGCTGCGGAGCGACCGGGACCGTGGATGGCTGCGCCGCCAGGGCGCGGGATCTCCACATCGCGTCGAGAGCTGCGCCCACGGCTGCGGTCACAAGGGCAAAGAGGACCAGCGCCTTCGCACCGACTCCGAACATCGCCGCGAGGACGACGACCGACAGCAGCAGCGCACACAGTCCGCCTTGCCATCTCCCTTTCCAGACCGACAGCAGAACCGCCACCCCGAAAATCGGGAACAGCATGGCAGCCGACGGCGGCAGAAACATCCCCGCCCCTGTGGCGAGGATGATGAGATCGACGGCGATCCCGTAGCGGAAAACGTTGCGGCGAGTCTGGGGTGTCATTTGCTCGCGAGCGTCAATTCGATCTTGCTACGGTAACGGAGCACCTCTTCTGTGACAACGATGAAGGGGAACGCACACACCATCTCTTTCTGTGCTTCGGGATAGGCGCCGCTTTCGTAAAGCGAGACCGCGTAGTAGTAACGCAAATCCTCTTCTCCGCGGGAGAAGGTCCCCAGCCGCCGAAACGCCAGCGCGGCTTCACGGAATGCGGCGGTGCGATACAACCCGATTCCGGCGGCGATCAGAATCTCGCGGGACGCGCCGGCGGGCTCCACCGCGCGCGCGTACAGACGCACCGCCTGCTCGATCGCTCCGTTCTCCGCTGCGATATCCGCCTCACGCAACGCCGCGTAGTGGCCTCGCACCGATGCTGTCACCGCAGCAGGTGCGGAGGCGGTCACTGCAGTCGCTGCCACCACGGCAGGTGCGGACGCCGGGCGCACGAAATCGCCGAGAAGTCCGTTCATCACGTCCTGTCGCTCCGCCTGGCGCACGGATTCCTGTTTCGGAACAATCGGCGGAAGTGGGCGCGCCGCGTCCTCGGGAGGAAGCTCGCCGTTCCGCGGGAGTCGATGCTGCGGGATCAGCGCGGCGGCGAGCGTCTCCAGCTCGGCCGCGTCGGCGCCCAGGGACAGCGTCGCGTACGTCGGGGCGATCTTCTCGGCCGCGAGGAGCCGGAAGAGGGTGGCCCGGGCGTCATCCTCATGACCGAGTCGGAACTGGGAAAGGGCCAGGTAGACCAGCGCGGTCTCCACCGCAGTGAGGCTGTCGAGACGGCCCGTGCTGAGGTAGCTCGTTGCCTGATCGGCGGAGAGCAGAACTCTCAGCGCACCCTCGAGATCGGGGATGGCCCGCACTGCGCTTCCCGCCCGGAAAGCAGCCACCCCCCGCGCCACCGTTGCCTCAGGACCATTCGCGTCCTGTGCAAAGACACGCGTCGCCGCGACCAGCAGAACGACGGCGAAAGGTCTGCGCACGATGAACCCTCCCGTTTGAGAACTTGATGAAGCCTGCTGAAGCCGCGGAACGTCCCGGCTGCTACGCCCACCTTTCAATTTTGCTGCCGAAGCCTGGAAATGCAATGCGCAGCTTACTCTTTCTGCGCAGCACGACGGAGCGCCAGCACGCTCTTGACCTGCCGGATTGCCTGGCGGGGCGAGGGGCGGCAGGACGACTGGCAGCGTGCGATGCATCACTCCGAGCGCGTTTCTTTGTCCGCGCATGACACGCCATTTGCACCGCTCGCCAGCGGGTGCACGAGAATCTCATCCGCTTCCTGCGTCAGCGGCAGGATGTCTTTCCGTTCCAGCGGGAGCTGGAGCTGCGGCACTTCCTCACCGATGCGGTGGGGGCCTCCGCATCGTTGTTCCCCGTTCCCGCGAAGATCTACCTCCTCGACGAGCTGGAGCCGAAGGGCTACGGCTTCCCTCTCACGAAAGCTGCCGCCATCGACGACCTTGGAGCGCGCGTCGAACGATGGCTGCAGGAGGAGCTCGACGTTCGTGGCGTCACGAACGCACGCGCCACGGACCTGTTGGCCAGTTACCGGGATCAGGTCCTTCGCACAGCGCGGAATGCTCGTGAATCGAGCGTGCTCGCCGACTACGAATCTGTGTTCTGGCTCCTCCATACCCAGCAGACGGCACGCCTTTTCACGATCTTTCTGACCCGCGCGCTCGACGCCGGGATCCACCGCGAGGAGGCCGATCACATGCGCTACGCGTTGCATGCGAAATGGATCGCGGCGCTCCGCCAGGGCAGCGGCGATCACGACGGATTCCTTGCGCTCGTGCTGGAAAATCCCCTTCTCAGTGCCGAAGAGTACGTCGGCGTGGAGCTGCGTGAGCTGCGCGGGTACTTCAACGCTCACCTGCATCGCGACTTCACGGAGTTCCGCAGAATCTTCGATGCGCTGCGCGCCACGGCGGCGGACCTCATGAAACGCGACGGCGTGCTGCGACGCGCGCTGATCCTCCTCGGCTACCCCGACACCTCCACCCTTCCCGTCATAGCGCTGCTGGATCCTCGCGTACGGCAGCTCCTCGGCGAGCACCGCTCCTACGCGTCGCCGGGCGAGGGGGCCCTGCTGGACGCCATCTCGCGCAGGCTGGTCGAGCTGTTCATCGGGCAGAGCCTCCGTCGCGGCATCACCTGGATGACCAGCATCTCGGGCGAGAACGTCGCCGACGACGGCTCCGGTGTGACGTATTCGCGCGCGATCCGCCCGATGAACTTCGGCCGCAAGGGCGTGGTCGAGCCGATCGTCTACCGCTACGGGCTGGTCTACGACATCACCTCCTTCACCGAGACCCTGGGGGAGATCGCACGCGGCGGACAGGGCGAAGAACAAAGCTCCTACCGCCAGATGCTCGAATTCCAGCGTGAGCTCGTGGAGATCTCCACACGTCACGGCCTGCAGTTCGAGAAGTTTCTGGGCGACGGCGCGTTCTACACGTCACGCCGCGCGACCAGGACCGTGCAGGCGGCGATCGACGTTCAGCAGTTCTATTCAAAGCAGCGTGCGCGCGGCTTCGCCTTCAATCGCGGGATGCGCATCGCACTCAACTACGGCTACTACCGGCTGCTTCCGATGCAGGTCTCGGCCGACGGCACACAGCTGATGGAGTTTTACGGGCCGGGCATCGTGGAGCTCTCGCGCCTGACGACGGGCAAGACGACCAAGGAGGTCGAAGACATCCAGCATCTGCTTCTCTCCCATGGCTACGATCAGAGCGAGGTGCACCGCTTCTTCGCGCCCCTGGCGAGGAGTGTCGATCACGCCGACGACGCGCAGCAGCGGCGGGAGTTCTATGCGTACGTCAATGAAAACGGGCACCTCATCAACGAGGGCATCGTCGTCTCGATCCCCTTCATGAAGCAACTCTCAGCGGAGATCGTCGAAGACGGACAGAAGCTGTATCGTCTGCGCACACCCTGGGGCGTCCATCTCGGCTTCCCCGCCACGCCGGAGGTCGGCGGCTACCTCGGCGTCCGTCTCCTCGGCTCGGTGACCCTGAAGGGCATCGGCGCCCAGGAAGTGGGCGAGGTTGTGTGGGTCAGGCCGGAGGAGGCGGAGATCTCGATGGTCGAGGAAGAGAAGCCGCTCCTGCAACTCTTGCGGCAGGAACGTCAGCGCACGTCCGCGCGAAGCATGCAAACCGCCGGCGGCGCCGACCTGGTCGTGTGCGAGTCGCAGAATGAGGCCACGCCGGTGATCCTGGTCGGCGAATGGGATCCCGTGTCAGAAGAGGTGCGCAGACCGATCCGCCTCTCCGGACCCGATGCGGAGCGCTACGGTCTGGCCGTCCCGCTGACGACCGAAACCCTCGAGCTGCAAACGGTGGCCTATCAGAACCTCTATCGCCGTCTCAGCCTCATCGAGACCCTGCCCAGCTTCAGCATCGACGCGATCCGCAGCAACGCGAACTTTGCAGGATTCATCATCGGGGAAACGGTAGAGAGGCTGTAGCGCGCGATCGCGGCGACTGGTTGTGAACAAAGGGACCCACCAGCAACCAGCAACTAGCAACGAGCAACCCGCCAGCGGCCTCACGCCACGAACGTGTACGCCGAGGTGCGGTTTGGCGGCAGGCACCGCCGGACGGACGCGAGCAGACGTCCCGGGAGCACCGGCTTCGACAGAGTTTCGCAGATCTGAGGAAAAAGCGTACGAACCTCGTGATCCTCCAGTCCCGTGACGACGACGATAGAAGCAAGCACCTCCGGCATCGTGGCGGCGATGTACTCCATGACGTCTGTCCCACTCATGCGCGGCAGAGCGATGTCGAGGATGATCGCGTCATAGCGACGTTGTGCGATCGCGCCGACTGCCTTCTCACCGTCTGCGGCCTCGTCCACGTCACATCCCTCCCCCTCCAGAGTGCTCCGGAGAGACTGACGAATGGCGGTGTCGTCTTCGACGATGAGGATTCTGGGACGCATGCGTGAAAGAAGTCTAGCAGGAATCGAGCCGACGGCGGATGGAAGGACAGGATTCGTACCAGACGCCACGTGCCTGCCGGGGCGCTGACGATCGGGGCGCATCAACCGGCGGTGTCGCGCTTTGTGCTCAGCCACCGGCTATTTGCCACCGCCTCCGGCGTGCAAGGCCCCAGTGGGATCGCGCGGAATCGAGTGTCGACACGCGCCGGAGTCGGCCCGACATGCCTTAGGCGAAGCAGGCAGGCCCGGTATCGGCTAGGGCGTGGCCGCTG
>JANMSA010000639.1:0-9983 GCA_031388865.1 Acidobacteriota bacterium
CGACGATGAGAAGGTCGAGTCCCTTCGCCATCATCATCATGCCGACGGTGCCCCACAGCAGGAGCGCGTAGAACTCGCCGCCTTCGATCCCTTCGCGCTCCAGATAGTCGCGCGCGAACAGAATCGCCAGCATGCCGGCCAGCAGAAATGTGAGATCGAACAACCTGGTGAGGGAACTGATCTCGTACGTACCGCCGAAGAAGACCGCCGCGTCGCCAAACAGGTTGCTCGACCAGGCCGCGGCCAGGAAGATGATCAGAGCCATCGGCCCGAGCGCGCCTTTCGCTCGCGGTGCGAAGGCGTCGAAGAGGATGAGCAGCATCCCGCCGGCGCACAGAACGAGCTCCGGAAGCAGCGCCAGTTGCCAGTTCGCCTCCATGAGCGGCTGGAGGTTCATCGCGACACCTCTGCGGGTGGGTTGCTGGTTGTTGTTTTCTGGTTGCTTGCGGCGTTACGTCGTTGGTCGGAGTCTTCGAGTCTTCGAGTCTTCGAGTCTTCGAGTTTGGACACCTCCGTGTCGGCTCGTTGCCGGTCGATTGCAGTTCGCTGTGGGTTGCCTCTGCCCCTCGAAAACTCGACCGCTTGAAGGCTCGAAGACTCTCCTGGCCGGTTGCTCCTTGAAGACTTGAAGACTCGATCGCTCGAAGACTTGTCTGCCACCATGACTTCCCGGTTCACTTCGCCGTTGATCGTGGCCATGAGGTGCTTCACGCTCGGCTCCATCTTCTTGAGGAAGGTATTGGGGTGGACGCCGATCCAGACCATGAACACGACCAAGGGGACCATGGCCGCCACCTCATGCCAGGCCATGTCCGGAATGTTGCGGTTCTCCTCGTTCGTGATCGGGCCGAAGAAGACTTTCTGCACGAGCCAGAGCAGATAGATCGCGGCCAGGATGACGCCCGTCGCTGCGATGGAGGCGGCCACCGGGTGCGTCTGGAACGAGCCGGCCAGGATCAGGAACTCGCCGACGAAGCCGTTCAGGCCGGGCAGTCCGACGGACGACAGCACGGCGATCACGAAGAAGACCGCGAACACCGGCATAGTCCGCGCGATGCCGCCATAGTCGGCGAGCAGGCGCGTGTGCCGCCGCTCGTACACCACCCCGACGAGCAGGAAAAGGGCCCCGGTGGAGATGCCATGGCTCACCATCTGCAGGATGGAGCCTTCGATCGCGGACTGGGTCATGGCGAAGATTCCCAGAACGCAGAAGCCAAGGTGGGAGACCGACGAGTAGGCCACGAGCTTCTTCATGTCCGGCTGCACCCAGGCGACCAGCGCGCCGTAGATGATGCCGATCACCGCCAGCGTGATCATCAGATTCGCCCATCGTGAAGACGCTTCCGGGAAGAACGGCAGGACGAATCTCAGGAATCCGTACGTCCCCATTTTCAGCATCACTCCCGCGAGGATGATCGATCCGCCGGTGGGCGCCTCGACGTGCGCGTCGGGGAGCCAGGTGTGAAGCGGGAAGAGCGGCACCTTGATGGCGAACGCCAGCGAGAAAGCGAAGAACAACAACATCTGCGCGCGCGGCAGAAGCTGCGTGCCGTAGAGCTCCGTGATGGAGAAGGTCGGCAGACCGGTCTGGTGATAGTTCTGGAACACCAGGTAAAGGATGGCCAGCAGCATCAGCAGAGAGCCGGCGACGGTGAAGAGGAAGAACTTGATCGCCGCGTAGATGCGGTTCGCACCGCCCCACACGCCGATGACCAGATACATCGGCAGAAGCATCAGCTCGAAGAAGACGTAGAAGAGGAGCAGATCGGTCGCCAGAAACGCGCCGATCATCGCCGTCTCCATCACCAGGAACGCCATGACGTATTCCTTGGGATGTTTGTGAATGGCTTTCCAACCGGAGAGGAAGATGATGGGCACCAGGAACGTGGTCAGCAGAACCAGCCAGAGGGAGATGCCGTCCAGGCCGAGGGCGTAGCGGATGCCCCACTGCGGGATCCACTCGACGCTCTCGACGAACTGAAAGGTCGCCTGGCCATCTTCCCACCCGCGCAGGACGCCGAGCGAGAGTGCGAACGTGACCAGCGAGACCAACAGGCCAAAGCCTTTGATCGCTCCGTCCGCCGCCCGCGGGAAGAAGGCCAGGACGATCGCACCGACGATCGGCAGCCAGAGAAAGGTGCTCAGTAAAGGCATCATTGACCTCGGAAGGGATGAGGGCCGAGGGTCGAGGGAAGAGGGAAGAGCGACGTTCCCTCGGCTCTCGGCCCTTGGCCCCTGGCCCTGACCCTCATGCGAGAAACGCGATGAACACGACCACACCGATGAAAAACATCAGCGCGTAATTACGGACGTTGCCGGTCTGGAAGAAGCGCATGATCTCGCCGAACCCGCGGACGACGTAGCCCAGCATCGCAGCCAGACCGTCGATCAACGCGTCGACCCCTTTCCATAAGAATCGGGAGGCTGTCGTCAGCGGTCCCACGATGACCGTCGCGTAGACCTCATCCACGTACCACTTGTCCTCGATCGCGCGGGTCAATATCGGCCAGCGTTGCTCCATCGCGGCGTCCGAGGTGAGCCCCCTGTCTTTGTAAAGGCGGCGCGCGATGAACCAGCCCAGGATGGCGATGGCGGTGGAGATGCTCGCGACGAGGATCTCTGTCGACGCGCCCAGCTCCGGTACGCGAAGGGTGCCGGGCACTGCCGGATAGATCGGATCGAGCCAGTGCGCGAGCCAGGCTGCGCCAGGCACGTGCAGAAGGTGCGGGAGGTTGAGCAGACCTCCGACGAGCGACAGGCCGGCCAGGATCCACAGCGGGATGGTCATCGTGGCCGGCGACTCGTGCAGGTGATGCTCCTGATCGTGCGTTCCCCGGAACTTGCCGAAGAACGTCAGGTAGTACAGCCGGTACATGTAGAACGCGGTACAGAACGCAGCGGCTGTTCCCAGCAGCCACACGAGCTTGCCCGCCGCGGGAAAATAAGGCGTGGCGAAGGCGGAGGCGAGGATCTCGTCCTTCGAAAAGAAGCCCGCGGCAAACGGGAGTCCGGCGATCGCGAACGTCGCCCACTGGAACGTGCGGAAAGTCTGCGGAATCCTGTCCTTCAGCCCACCCATGTTGCGGATGTCCTGTTCGTTGCTCATGGCGTGAATGACGGAGCCGGAGCCGAGGAAGAGGCAGGCCTTGAAGAAGGCGTGTGTGATGAGGTGGAAGATCGCGGCGGTGTAAGCCCCGACTCCCACCGCGATGAACATGAATCCGAGCTGGGAGACCGTGGAGTAGGCCAGGACTTTCTTGATGTCCCACTGTCGCAGCCCGATCGTCGCGGCGAAGAGCGCTGTCAGGCCTCCAACCACGGCCACCACCATCATCGCGCCGGGCGAGAGCCGGTAGAGAACGTTCGAGCGGACGATCATGTACACGCCCGCGGTGACCATCGTGGCCGCGTGAATCAGTGCGGACACGGGCGTGGGGCCGGCCATGGCATCCGGCAGCCAGACGTACAGCGGGATCTGCGCGGACTTGCCTGCGGCGCCGAGGAACAGCAGGAGGCAGATCGCGGTGACGATGCCCGTTGCGGTGCCACCGCCCGCGGCGACCTGCTGCACCTTCGCGAAATCGACGCTCCCGAAGTACGCGAACATGAGGAACATCGCCAGAAGGAACCCGAAGTCGCCGATGCGATTGACGATGAACGCCTTCTTGCCAGCCGCAGGCGCATAGTCCGTCGTGTAGTAGAAGCCGATCAGCAGGTAGGAGCAGAGACCGACGCCTTCCCATCCGACGAACATCAGCAGGTAGCTGCTGCCGAGGATCAGGATGAGCATGGCTACGAGGAAGAGGTTCAGGTAGGCGAAGTAGCGCCAGTAGCCTTCCTCGTGGTGCATGTAGCCGACGGAATAGAGGTGGATCAGGAATCCGATCCAGGTGACGACCATCAGCATGACGATCGAGAGGGGATCGAGCTGGAAGGCGACGTCGGCCCCGATTCCGCCAGAGTTGAACCACTCGTAAACGACGTTGAGGTGGCGCTCGCCGTGGTGGTAGTGCGCCGAGTACTGAAACACGGCCACGGTGCCGAGGATGGCCGCGCCCAGGGAGGCCATCAGCGCGACGGCGGTCACGAAACCCTTACCCGCGCGCTTGCCGAACAGACCGTTCAGCAGGAAGCCGAGGAACGGCGTCAGGGGGATGAGCCAGAGGTTGTTGAGCATCGGTTACGGGCGAACGATGAACGATGAACGATGAACGATGAACAGAACCCGGGGGGCGTTCATCGTTCATCGTTCATCGTTCATCGTTCAGTCTTCTCCTCGCATTCTGCGATACGAGGAGTCCCCCGCACCGCTATTGATCGTCTTTCAACCGATCCCTGTAGTCCTCGGAGGACGCAGGATCGAGCTCCCACCGCTTCTTGTCCCGGTCGTGCTCTTTTTCGCCGAACTTCAGTTCCTCGTCATCCTGATACGTCACGCCCATTGCCCGGCCAATGTCGTCGACGTCGTTGTGCTCGGGGCTGGACATGCTGCTCACCGGCGACTCGTCGCCCGAGAACTGCGCACCTTCCAGCTGAGCATCCACGTCGCCGCCGGTCACTACCGGATCGGCCAGCCCGTCCTCTCGGAAACGCTGAGCGAGCTTCGCGGCGCCGGCCGAGATGTCGACAGCTGGCGGCTCGAGGTCATCGTCCAGACCGTTGCGATTGCGGTCTTTCCGTTCGGTTTCTTCCCAGTCAATGAGCTTTTCGGTTTTATCCATGTTCAGGCTCCTGCCTGAACAATTGCGACCTTCGTGCCCCTTTCAGCTCTCAGCTCCGAACTGCAGCTCTCAGCTCGCAGCTCTCAGCTCTCAGGAGATGAGGCCGTCAGGACGTTTGGCGCCCGCATGCGCCCCTGCTCGCTGAGTTTCTTCTTCAAATCTCAAAGAACTGCTTTGGTGCTTCATCTCCTGCGAGCTTAGAGCTGCGAGCTGCGATGCGAGCTCATTACCAGTGCATCAGATTCGCTTCGTCCACGTCGATGGTGTCGCGGTGATGAAAGAGCGAGATGAAGATCGCCAGGCCGATCGCGGCTTCGGCGGCGGCGATGGCCATGATGAAAAATACGAAGATCAGGCCGTGGGTCTGGCCGAACTGTCTGGCGTAGGCGAGGAAGGTAAGGTTGACAGCGTTCACCATCAGCTCAATGGACATGAAGATGGTGATGCCGTTCTTGCGCGTGAGCACGCCCATCACACCGATGGTGAACAGAATGGCGCTCAGGATCAGGAAGTAGTGAGTCGGGATCACTGTCTCACCTCGTCCGGCTTCCCCTGACCGATGCGCCCGCTGAGCACCAGCGCGCCCACGATGGCCGCGAGCAGAAGGATCGAGACCATCTCGAAGGGAAAGACGTACGACTGGAACATCTCGATCCCCACCGAACGCGCGTCGGCGCGGAACGGCCTCACGGGGGGGCTCACGACGGTGTATTTCAGGAGGAAGTAGACCAGTCCGATGCCGAACGCAGAGCAGGTCGTGTAACCGAGGAACTGCTGGATCGGACGCGTGGCCGGCTCGGCAACATGCTGGAGGTTGAGCAGCATGATCACGAACAGGAACAGCACCATGATCGCGCCCGCGTAGACGATCACCTGCAGAGCCGCCAGAAAGGGCGCCTCCAAGAGGACGTACATGACCGCCAGCGCAAAGAATGAAGCGACCAGCGACAACGCGCCGACCACCGGATTCCGGTGGAGGACCACGATCAACGCGAAGATCACGGCGATGGCGGCGAAGACGAAGAAGATGATGAACTGGTCCATAAGTCAGGTCAACTCTGAGCGAAGCGAAGAGTCCATGGAGCCCCCTCGAGAAAGTGGCCATTCAGCGAGAGGGCTCACGAGATCCTTCGCGTTGCTCAGGATGAACATACGGGAGCTGTGTCGAGACAGGGGCCACCTCGCGAGAGGGCTCCCCTGACTCTTCGCTTCGCTCCGAGTTGAAGTCATATTCACAGCCACCCTCCCGCAATGAATGCCGCGACGATCACGATATTCACAATGGCCAGCGGCAGGAACACTTTCCAGCCGATGCGCATGAGGATGTCGTACTTGAGCCGGGGGATGGTCCAGCGCACCCAGACGAAGAAGAACATCAGCAGCGACCACTTCGCCATGAACATGAGGAACGAGAGCAGGAAGCCGAGGAAGGTCGCGGGCTCGTTGTACCAGGGGATGTCCCACCCTCCGAGGTAGAGCGTTGCGATCAGCGCGGAGACCGTGCCCATGGCCATGTACTCGGCCATGAAGAACAGCGCGAACTTCATCGACGAGTACTCGGTGTGGTAGCCCGCCACCAGCTCGGCCTCAGCCTCGGCAAAGTCGAACGGCAGGCGGTTCGTCTCGGCGAACCCGGAGACGAAAAAGATCACGAAGCTGAGCCACATGGCGGGAGAGAGGACGTTCCATGCCGGCAGATGAAGAAAGTCGAAGAGGACGAAAGATCCGGTCTGACGTGCCACGACGTCCGTCAGCCGCAGCGATCCCGCCGCGAGGAGCACGCTCACCGCGGCCAGCGTCAGCGAGAGCTCGTACGAGATCATCTGCGCGGTGGCGCGCAATGCGCCGAACATCGAGTACTTGTTGGCGGATGCCCATCCCGCGATGGTGATGCCATAGACGCTCAGCGACGCCAGCGCGAACACGACCAGGATGCCGGCGCTCACGTCCGCGATGATGGGCGAGAACCAGCGCCCGCCCTCGAAGAGACGCTGTCCGAAGACGGTCATCTCCGGAATGGTGAAGCCGCGGCCGAATGGCACGACCGCGATGGTCGTCAGCGCGGGAAGCAGTCCGAACGCCGGCGCGAGCGTATACAGCCACTTGTGCGCCTGCGCCGGGATGATGTCTTCCTTCATGAGGAACTTCAGCGCGTCCGCGAACGACTGCAGAAGCCCGAAGGGTCCGACGCGATTCGGACCGGGGCGGTCCTGAATGAGCGCGCTGCCCCGGCGCTCGACCCAGACCATGATCGGGGTGATGCTCAGCCAGATGCCGAGGATCACCGCGATCTTGAGGACCGAGAGCAGGACGTCGGTGAGGTCGAAGGCCATTACACCGTGATCTCCTGGCCCCGCAGTGTCTCGAACACATCGAGAGCATCCATGCTCGCGAACTCCGCGGCTGCCGGAAACAGACGAGCCCCGACGCGCCGCAGCGCTTCGAGATCCGTCTCCGCCTGCCCTTTGGGCGCGAACGCCTGGTGGATGCGCTGCACGGTGCCCTGAAGATTCGTGTACGTACCGTCTTTCTCGGCATGGATCGCGGCAGGGATGACCACGTCCGCAATTTCCGTCAGCGGATGATTGGCGTCCCACGCATGGACGACGAGGAACTTTGCCTTGCGCAGGTTCGCGACGACCGCTGGATCGCTGGCGCGCTCGCTGAAGCGGGCGTCGCAGATGTAGAGCACGTCCACGCCGGAGTAGTCGGTGTCGAGCGGGGAGGCGTTCACCGCGCCGAGGATTGAGGACACGCCACGGAAGTTCGGCGCGCCCTGCTCGCCGATGATCCACTCGGCGCGCGACTTCATTTTGATCGGGCCGATCGAGTCGACCATGAGACCCACGGTCGCACCCACTTTGTCGAAGAGAGCTCTGGCCATCCCCGCTTCTTCGCTGGTCATGTTGGCGGAGGCGATGGCCGTCACCTTCCTGGCGCCCCCCTCATGCCCCTCGACAGGGCGGAAAGCCTTCTCGATCGCATCGAGCGCCTCCTCCCACGTCGAGATGCCCAGGTAGTCATCCTCCGAACGCACTTTCGGAACGACCACGCGGTCTGTCTCGTATTGTTCGTAGGAGAAGCGGCCGTAGTCGCACAGCCAGTGGTCGTTGATTTCCGGATTGACGCGCGGCCGGTAGCGGTAGATCTGGCCGTTGCGGTGTCCGATGAACAGGTTGCAGCCGACGTCACAGCCGTTGCAGACCGACTCGGTGGAACCGAGGTTCCAGACCCGGGATTCGAAGCGGAACTCGCGCGGGGTGAGGGCGCCGGTGGGGCAGATATCCGTGACGCACGCACTCATCCAGTTGTCGAGCGGCGTGCCGGGGAAGACGCCGACTTCTGTCGAGGCTCCGCGCTTGAAGAAGGCCAGCTCGCTCGTGCCGGTGATCTCCGCGGTGAAGCGGATGCAGCGCGTGCAGTGGATGCAGCGGTTCATGTTCTGGATCACGTGCGGGCCGATGGCCGTGCGATCCATGCCGGGATAGGTGCGCTTGAACTCTGCGTAGCGCGAGTCGACCGAGCCGTAGTTGAACGAGTAGTCCTGCAGCGGGCACTCGCCGGCCTTGTCGCAGATCGGACAATCGAGCGGATGATTGATGAGCAGGAATTCCATCTGCCCTTTGCGGGCTTTGTCCACTTTGTCGTTCCAGACGTGGATTTTCATCCCGTCCTTGACCGGTGTGGCGCATCCCGCCTGCAGCTTCGGCATCCCCTCGACCTCGATGAGACACATGCGGCACTGGCCGACGATGCTCAGGGAGGGGTGATAGCAGAAATGGGGGACGTGAACGTCCGCGGCTTTGGCGGCTTCGATGGCGTTGATGCCATCCTGGACTTCGACTTCGATACCGTCGATGGTAACTTTAGCCATAAGGTGCTTGATCGATGCAGTTCGGGCGCCCGATACGCGGGCCGCGGTGAGGGCAATTTCAGCCTTTCACGGACGAGGTCGCGTGAAAGATTTCACAAGCGCGCAGCATACTCATGGAGTGGAAGAGCGTCAACGCGTTGCCGCTCCGAAAGGAAGTCGTGAAGAAAGACATCGTCATCGCAATCACAGCAGTCCTGGTCGTCCTCGCCGTCACGTTTGGTCTCGCGCAGATGCGGCCGGACGGACCTGCTACCCCGTCCCGCCCGTTCTCGGCCAGGAGCGGAGAAGAAGGTGAGAAGAGCGGAAAAGTCATCATCCGTGTGAACGGCGACGCCATCACGGAAGAAGAGTTCAACGCGTTCCTCGGCGCGCTCCCCGAACAGCAGCGCGCCATGTACACGACGCCCGCCGGGCGTCGCGAGCTGGCCAATGAGCTCGTGCGCATGAAGGCGCTGGAGCAGGAGGCGAAGCGACTCGGCCTTCAGGACGATCCCGAGTTCCAGCGCCAGCTCACGCTGCTGCAGTCGCAGTTCACGGCCCAGCATGCGCTGCAGAAGATCGTGGAGAAACAGGCCGAATCGCAGATCAAGGCCGAGTACGAGAAGCAGAAGAGCAGCGCGGTGAACCTGCGCCACATCGTGGTCGGGTACGAGGGGGGCATGATCCCTGCGCGCGGCCAGAACAAGCTGCCCTCCGCGGCGGATGCGATGAGCAAGGCGACCGCCATCGTCGCCCGTCTTCGTGGAGGAGCGGACTTTGCGCAGGTGGCCCGAACGGACTCCGACGACGTGCAGAGTGGCGCGCAGGGCGGCTCGCTCGGTCCGTTGCGCGCGGACGCTCTCCCTCCTGAAGTGGCGTCGGTCGTGACCAAACTGAAGCCGGGCCAGATCAGCAACCCGGTGAAGACGCAGTTCGGCATCCACATCTTCAACGTCTCCGAGCCCACCCTCGATGAGCTTCGTCCCGCACTGCTGCAGAAAGTGCAGCAGGAGATCGCGGCGAAGGAAGTCGATCGCCTGCAGAAGGCAGCGAAGGTGGATCTCGATCCGCAGTTCTTCCCCCCCGCGCCCGCAGCACCCGCTCCCGGCGGCCCGGCGGGTGGCGCGCCGCCCGCGCCGCGGCCGCAGGGCTGATGCTTCCTATGGAGTGCGGCGCCTCTGGGCGTTGCACTCCATCCAGGTGTCGTTTGTTGTCGGTTGTCAGTTGTCAGTTGTCGATGCCGGTTTTCTGGTTACTGGTTACTGGTGCGCGAAGGCAGCATTCGTACCGAAGGCCGCTGGAGGCGGCCCGTACGGTAGCCGGTGGTGCGAGCAGAGCGAGCGACCACCGGTTTGAGCGCGCGTGAATCACCGACCCCGGCAGGGGTCGCGTACGGGTTTCGCGTGTAT
>JANMSA010000648.1:0-1620 GCA_031388865.1 Acidobacteriota bacterium
CGAGCCAGGCCAGGATGTCCGCCAACACCTGCTCCTTTTCGGGCTCGTTCAGCAACTCGTGGGCGAGGCCGTCGTACAGCTTGAGCGTCTTATCCAGGGAGCCAGCCCGCTCGTGTAACAGCTTCGAACCCCTGGGTGAGCAGAGTTCGTCCGCCGTCCCGTGGAGCAGGAGCAAGGGCAATTCGATGCGCTCCATTCCGGCCTGGATACGTGCCAGCGCGCGGCCATAGGCGGCCACCGTCCCGGCGAGCATCTTGCCACGATAGACCAGGGGGTCGGACCGGTACTCCTCGACGATTTCGAGCGAACGAGAAACGCTGCTCGCTGACAGGCGCACAAGCCCGAGTCCAGGTGCGATTCGCCCAACAACGCCAAGGATCGGCCCGGCGAGTCGCCCAACAACGCCAAGGATCGGCCCGGCGAGTCGCAGACCCCGCGGTGCCGCAATCGCCGGCCCCGACAAGATCACCCCGGCGAACGGGTTGGACCGCACCGCGATGTACAGCGTGACAATCGCGCCGCCCATGCTATGACCGAACACGAACAACGGGCTCCTATCAGACTCCGTCTCAACCTCAGCGACGAACGCCTTCAGGTCATCAAGGTGCTCGCGGAAGCTATCGACCAATACACGTGCGCCGGCGGACTGACCGTGGCCGCGTTGGTCGTAGGCGTGGACGGCGTATCCCGCGTCAGCCAGGCGCTCTCCCGCCCATGCGTATCGGCCCGAATGTTCCGCGTAGCCGTGAACGACAATAATTCGCGCGCGAGCAGCTCCAGCTGGCCGCCACGATTGACGATAGAGTTCCAGGTCCGACGCGCCGAGGAACGCGCTTTCGTTGTGAGTTGCCGTCGATTCGATCATCGAAACCCCGCGGGCGTGGTCGCACCGTGGCTACGATTGTGGCGCAGTCCCGGGCAGCGCGGTATCTCGGTTGGCGCACGCATGGGCGGCATGCACCAATCGCGGCGCTGCCCGGCTCCACAACCACAACCGCCCGCGCTCCCTTCAGTGCAGCGGGAGAATACGGCCAGCACCGAACGGCCGGGTGCTCGGCGCTACCGTGCTTCTCACAAACTCCCGGCGCAAACCCGTGACCGTCGCATATACCGCGTGGTGTCTCCCTGTGAACCGGGGGTTTGTAAACCAATATAGTAGGCTATTTCCTGACAGGGGCATCAGAATCAATAGTAGTGCGTGCCAGCGAAACAATGGCAGGCTCTGCCACTCGTATCCCTTACGGTCCTTCTCAAATCCCCTTAGATTTCCCATACCGCGCGTGAATTTCGCGCCTTGGCGCGAGTATTGCTCGTCAAGACCTACTCGCTCTGCCTCGTGATTGATCCTGATTTGTATATGACTACAGGGGTTGCCCTAATTCGTCACTAACCAGGGATGGCCGACACTTCCTGTGCGCCTCCCTGCGCCACGGCAGGGGGCAGGGGGCAGGGATAGCCATTGATCGGCGGGGACACGTACCAAACTGAGAGCAAGCGGTGCCGGAAAACGGACGTCGGGAAGGAACTCCTATGTCTGAACGGCCAAGGTTGACGGAAACGAACCTGGCTACTCGCCGGACACGCCGCTCGATCCTCCGGCTGACGGGCGGCATGGGCCTC
>JANMSA010000436.1:0-15216 GCA_031388865.1 Acidobacteriota bacterium
CGCCGCTCGGGAATGTTGAACAGGACGACGTCGATGTCTTCCTTGTACGTCGTGAACGCGGCCAGGAGATCGCCCGAGGGAGACGGCACCGCGGAAATCTCATTGCTGCGCATGTCGACGTTCACGTTGAACGGATCGCCATACTCCTGCGGCTCCCCTTTCGCGACCAGGGCCGGCAGGTACTGTTTGCGGAGCCAGGTGCGGAAGCGCGAGTCGAACTCATCGGGCTTCACATTGAACGCGCGTTTGAGCGCGCGGTCGATGTTATTGCCGAGCGTGTTGCGGTACTCGTAGATGAAGTCACGTATCCCTTCCCACCCGTAGGTCTCCTGGATGTACTGGAAAACGGAGTGGCCGAAGCGGTAGGCGAAATAACCCTGCACGTCACCGCTCACACGCGGAATGCGGTCGTTCACCACCGCGTCCCGCAACACCATGCGATCGCGCGAATCCTCATCCTGCGCCATGAAGGAGGCCAGCCCTTCCATCAGCCACTGCGGCGGGTTCGCAGTGAGGTTTTTTCCGAACTTGCCCTGAAACAGGATCTCGTACTCGAAGATGTGCGTGAGCTCGTGGGTGATCAGCTCCAGCAACTCGTCGTCCGGCATGTCGATCGGCAGGACCATCCGGTTACGCGCCGGTTCTGCGAACGCGCCGACACCTTCCGGGATGAAGTTCAGGATCACGTTCGTCTGCTCGAAGGCCGAGTGCGTCGCGTAGTAGATCAGCGGGACCTTCTTCGAGATCTGATAATTGAACTTCTGGGACAGGTCGAGGTACGCGCTCTCGGCAGCATCGACCACCCTCTGCAACGACGCGCGCTCTTCTTCGTAGAAGTACACGTCGAAGTGCGTCGAGTGGTAGACGCTCCACTTGAACTCGTCGTAGACGATCTTGTTCTGGCCGAACGGATAGGCCGGCGTGGCGAGCACAAGCAGAGCGGCAAGGACGACCAGTCTCTTCACGAAACCTCCAGTTGACGGTTGGCGGTTGGCGGTTTGGCGGGAGAACCGGTGGCGGCAGTGGGGCTCCCGCCAACCGCCAACCGTCTCATTCGGTGAATAAGTAGCGTGTGGCCGAGGTCTCCTGCGCGACGAAGATCCCGACGAGTTGGGTCTCGAGCGCGCGCAGATTCTCGAAGAGGCCGAGGATCTCGTCGTAGTTGCGCTGGTCGAACTCTTTGAAGTCCCGGAAGTTCTCTTCCAGCACCATCTCCCCTGTGTCAGCGTTGAAAACGGCCAAGTCGATATCGAAGACGAATCCCGTGGACTCGACGAGCACCTGCCGGTAGAACGTGCGCCCATCAGCCGGAGAGGTATATTCCTCGGTGCGATAGCCGGACTTGTCGTTGATGTCGAAGTCGACGATGCCAGAGACGATGAAATCCGCGCCGGTGCGTGCGCCGATCTCTTTCCAGTAGTCGCGCGCCGCAGCGAGCGAACGGATGTCCGCTCCTGGAAGGCGCGTGGCGCCGGCGTCGACGAGGCGCAGCTTGGTGGATTTCGCCAGTTGTTTCTTCAGATAGCGGTTGAACTCTGCCTGGACGTCCACCTTGCCGGCCCGGTCGCTGCGTTTCTCCCCTCTGGAGGCGATGACGAACGGCGCGACTGCGACCTTTTCCTCACCAGTGATCTGCAGCTTCGGCTTGACCGGCAGCTTCAGCTTCACCTCCATGACGCTGGCGGCGGAGAGGGGTACGGCGAGTGCGAGGATGAGGGCAATACGTTTCAACGCGGACCTCCTTCCGGGGGCTTGACGGTCGTAGTCGGAACAGGTGGCGGGGGGACGGGAGGAGGAGGCACTGCGGCGGGATCGGACGCGGTGGGTGTGGCCGGGATCGTCGAGTCAGTGGGCGTAGCCGTGGTCGTCGGGGCGGTGAGCTTGCCGCCTGCGCTGGCGTCGCGCTTCTTCGCGCGCTGGGTGAACTCCACGAAGCGGCTGTAGTTCTTCTGGATGTACTGGTTCGAGCGGTCCAGCTTGAGCGCCTCGCGGTACTCCCTGGCGGCGGCATCGAAGTCGCCGTTCGCTTCCAGAGCCACCGCCAGATTGTTGTGCGACATGGCGTTGCCCGGGTCGATCTCGGTGGCGCGGCGGAAGCGGAACATCGCTTCCCGCCAGAGATTCATCCTGGCCATTCGCACGCCGAAAAGGCGCTGGTTCTCGGCTTTGGTCAGGTCGCCGCCGCCGGAGCGGCAACCGATCGCGATGAGCATCAATGCGACAACGATGAGAGAGGAGGTGAACGCGCGCCTCATTCGATCTCCTTGACCTGCTTGGCTATACAAAGTCCGGCGATTATACTTCCGCCGTTCCCACCCTCCGGCGACCGCTCTCCGCGCGACGTCTCTTCCGGCACCAACACAAGCATGAGCATCGATCCCTCGCGCGATCTTCTGATCGCGCTGTCTCTTCTGCCGTTTCTGACGCCGAATCGCACTCGCCTGCTCCTGGAGTTCTTCGAGTCTGTCGAGCAGGTGCGTCACGCATCCGCGACGCTTCTGCAGGGGCTTTTGAGCGTAACCCCCGAGCAGGCCGAGGAAGTCAGGAATCCGTTAACAAAACAGCGGCTGGCCCAGGTGGAGTCGTTGCGGACCTGTGTCGTCGCCATGACCGACGACACCTATCCTCTAATGTTGAAGGAGATCGCCGACCCACCGCTGGTGCTGCACGTGCGCGGCGACGAATCGCTTCTGGCCCGCCCTTCCATCGCCATCGTTGGCTCTCGTCGCGCCTCACCGTACGGCCTGAACGCGGCCTCGCACCTCGCGCGTCAGATCCAGTCGGCAGGCGTGGTGATCGTCTCGGGACTGGCGCGCGGCATCGACGCTGCGGCGCATCTCGCAACGCTCGACGCAGGAGGCGGGACCATCGCCGTCCTCGGCACCGGGATCGACGTGGCCTACCCGCGTTCGAATGCGCGACTCTTCGACCGAATCGTGCGAGAAGGGCTCGTCCTGACTGAATTTCCGCCTGGTACGCCGCCCCGACCAGAGAACTTTCCGATGCGCAACCGGGTCATCTCCGGTCTCGCGCGTGGCACCGTGATCGTCGAAGCGACGAGCCGCAGCGGATCGCTGATCACAGCACGCATGGCCGCGGAACAGGGACGCGATGTCTTCGCCGTCCCCGGCTCCATGTTCTCCGCCGGTTCAGAAGGCACGCACCGCCTCATCCAGTACGGCGCCAAACTGGTCCATGACGGAAACGACGTGCTCGAAGAGTTTCCCGGAGGCCTGCGCCTCGCCGAACTGCGCGAGGGAGAGCCGGAGTCGCCTCTCAGGGAAGTGCTGGCCACCCTCTCCCGCGATGAGGGGGTGCATGTCGATTCGATTGCCGCCCGACTGCATCGCACTCCGGCAACGGTGGCGGAGTCCCTGCTGCAACTCGAGCTCGCCGGCTGGATCCGTGCGATGCCGGGGGCGCGCTATGTTCGAGTGAGGTGATGGTGTGGTCGGTTGTCGGTTGGCGGTTGTCGGTTGGCGTTGTCAGTTGCCGGTTGCCGGTTGTCAGTTGTCAGTTGTCTGAGCGTTGAGTCTGAGAGGACACGCTCTCCCAGTGCCAGAGGGCTATCCCCACAACCGGCAAAGAAACGATTCTTTGTTCAGGCGAAACAGCGCAGACAACTGACAACTGACAACCGACAACGACAGCCACGGCTGGCGAACCTGGGCGAGCTCGCTAGTTGAGCTGCGCCTGATCGCGCACGTTCTTGATCGTCACGGCGATGACGGCGATGGGCACGCCCCAGGCAACAAGCTTTCGAAACACCTTCGGCAGCCCGAATCCGACGATCACACCGAGAACAGCGCCGCCGGCAATGAGCTGCGGAGCGTAGCTGCTGGCCACCTTTTTCGGGTCGAGGTTATTGCGTACGTGGCGGTCGAGCTCATCGATGCGGTCGCCGACACCGTCGCGGGCACGCACGATGGCGCGCTGGATGTGCTCCTTCTGGTCGTCCATTACCTGCTCCTCGCACGGGACACGTCCGCCTTCAGGGTGTCGATGTCCAACTTGATGTTCTCGATCGCCTCGCTCGGGACGAAGTTCACTCCGGCCAGCTTCTTCTTGCCGAGGACGATCAGAATGCCCGCGGCGGCGAAGAGCACCACCGTCACGATCAGCGACGAGAGCCAGGCCGGTAAGCCGAGCGCGATCATCCCCAGCGTGATGGTGACGAACAGGAACGCCAACCCGATCAGACCCAGGAACAGCGCGCCGGCCATCATCGCAGCGCCGCCGCCGAGCTTGGCGGCCGCTTCCTTCAGTTCGAGCTTGAGCAGCGCGATCTCGCTGCGGATGAGCATCGAGACGTCGGCGGTGAGGTCCTTGATGATCGTGCCGATGGACCGGTCGGCTTCGGTTGATGTGTAGTTGCTCATGACAAAAGGGTCCGAGGAGCAAAAGAGCGGCCAGTAGCATATCGTTACCTTCTCCGTCATGGCCGACACCCGTTCTGACATCCATCTGGAGCTCGTCAAAGACTTTCGATTCGAGGCCGCGCACTTCCTGCCGAACGTCCCCCCTGACCACAAATGCCGGCGCATCCACGGCCACTCGTTCAAAGGTGAAGTGGCGGTCCGGGGGCCCATCGATGCCCGGCTTGGCTGGGTCATGGACTTTGCCGACCTGAAGACCATCGTAGACCCCGTGGTGAATCGCCTCGATCACTACCTGCTCAATGACATCGAAGGTCTGGACAACCCCACTTCAGAGGTCCTCGCGGTCTGGATCTGGAACGAGCTCGCCCCGAAGCTGCCGCTGCTCGTGCGCATCACGATCGAGGAGACGTGCACGAGCCGCTGCCACTATGTGGGGCCGTGAGTCAGCTCGCAGCTCGCGGCAGAGAAAACCCGACGCGGCTCAGTTCCCGTGCTTCTGCTCCTGAGAGCTGCGAGCTGCGAGCTGAGAGCTGCGAGCTGAGTCAGGGCCGCTCCCGCAGAGGGACGAACCGCACGGCATCCATCTTCTTCCGCACCAGGCGCCCGTCCGTCCTTTCGATGAGCCAGAGATGCTGCAGGTCCGAGGCGCCTACAGGAATGACGCACCGGCCACCTTCAGCAAGCTGCTCGAGGAGCGACTCCGGCAGAGCCGCGGGAGCAGCGGCAGAGAGGATCGCGTCGAAGGGTGCGTGCTCGCGAAAAAGCTCCACCCCGTTGCCGATGCCGAGGATGACGTTCGCCACGCCCTGCCCGGTCAGCACTCCCCGTGCAGGTTCGGCAAGCTCCGGCTCCAGCTCGGCGCTGTAGACCGTACGGGCGAGGCGCGCCAGAATTGCAGTCTGATAGGCCGACCCAGTCCCGATCTCCAGCACCTTTTCGTTGCCGGTCAGCCGCAGCAGTTCGCTCATGAGCGCGACGATGAAGGGTTGAGAGATCGTCTGGCCGCGGGTGAGCGGAAGCGGAGTGTCGTCATAAGCCGAAGCGCGGAGGTGCGGCGGCACGAAAAGCTCACGGGGCGTGCTCCGAAAGGCTTCGATCACGCGTGGATCCCGCACTCCACGCGCGAGGATCTGTTCCTCGATCATCCGGTCATTCGAATGGTCAGGCCCCGCGACGTTCATTGAATGCATCGAAGTGCAACTGCGATGCTCAGCTCTCAGCTCGCAGCTCTCCGAGTGTCCTGGGTTCGTTGCGAAACGACCGTCGAACCCCCAGCCGACCCATTGGCGATCGTCTTGCACCACGGCGGAGCTTGGCACTTTACGCTTCATCGTTGAGCCGCTGGAACGAGCATGCGAAGGCGGCGAGCTTGACGGCCGGCCGGAACGTTCGGGCCTGTCGACCGGAAGAGCGACGCCGATGATGCGTCTCAACTGGAAGCTCATTGCCGCCATCACCGCCGTAGCCACGGGAATGGCCTGGCTCTTTTCCGCCAGTCAGGCACCGCGCTATCAGGCCAGCGCATTGGCGGCAATCGCACCAATCCCTGCGGCCCTGGAAGCGAATGAGTTCCTGCGCGGTGTGGAAGTGCTGGAGAGGAGGACGGTCGTCGTGACCGTAGCGGCTCTGGCCTCGGCACCCGCTACGCGCCGCCAGGTCGCGGCTGGGAAAGACTCCGTGATCGAGGCCGCCATTCTTCCGAACACCAACCTCGTTCGCATCGACGTGGAGGGGAGCGGAGGCGCCGAGGCAGCGGCCATCGCCAACCGGGTGCCCGCAGTCCTCGACGTTCACGCGCGGACGCTGTTCAAGTATTACGGCGTAACGATGGTGTCGACCGCCACGGTTCCTTCTTCACCCTACTTTCCTCGCACTGGCCGCGCAATCACGTCCGGGCTGCTGATCGGACTCTTCCTCGGAACTCTAGTCGCTCACGCGGTCGCGAGGCGAGCTGCCTCGCAATCGCACGACCGCGTCCCGCCCTCCGTCTGAACCGACTCGTGGTTGCTCGTTCGTTCTGTTGAGTTTGTTGCTGGTTGCTGGTTGCTGGTTGTCAGTTGTCAGTTGTCGATGCAAATTGTCGCAAGAGCTCAAAGTCACCGACACGAAGCTCGTGATTGTTTGCAGCCGCTGGAGGCGGCTCGTAGGGTAGCCGGTGGTGCGAGCAAAGCGAGCGACCACCGGTCAGTGGCGGCAGGGTTTGCCGGCCCCGGCAGGGGTCGCGGAGGGACTGGCGATGCCTCCCGTACGGGCCGCCTCCAGCGGCCTTCGGCACAGATGCTGCCTTTGCGCGCCAGCAACCAGCAACCAGCAACCAGCAACCAGCAACCAGCAACCAGCAACCAGCAACCAGCAACCAGACCCCACTCAGCGCCGCTGGAACGCGTCCGTGAGCTGGCTCGCAAGGTCGGCGACGTGCGGCTCGTCGACCATGGACAGATGGTCTCCGGCCACGTCGTACAGCTCGAGCGACGGCACGAGCATGCCCCAGGCGCGCTGCTTCGCCTGCGTGAACTCCTCCGGCTCGAGACGTGCGCAGAAGAGTCCCACCCGGCCGTCGTACGGGCGGGCCTTGTAGATGCGAAGCGCTCGATAGTTGTTCTGCGCCACATCCTGCAGAGACTGAGGCAGCGGCTTGTTGAACTTCTGGAACGCGGCAAACACGGTCTGCCAGATGCGGTAAACCGTCTTGCGTCGAAGCCGGCGCGCTTTTTTTCGCAGGTAGGTCAGACGATCGGGTCCGCGCAGAAGGATTCCCAGGTGTAGCTGGATCCGCGTCGCGAGACTCTGTTTCGTCTTCCGTTCGTCAGCGCTGTCCACTGCGTTCGTGTCGAGGAGCGCTACGTATGCGGCCCCGTCTCCGGCGGCCCGGAGCTGCTGCGCCATCTCGTAGGCCACCACTCCGCCAAACGACGAGCCACCGAGGACGTACGGTCCGCGAGGCTGCACCTTCCTGATTTCGGAGAGATACAGCGCCGCCATCTCTTCGATCGTCGCGACGGGCTCCAGCTTTCCGTCCATGCCGCGGGCCTGCAGCCCGTAGAAGGGCTGATCCTCTCCCAGCCGCAGCGCCAGGCTGCGATAGTTCAGAACGTTCCCGCCGACTCCATGGATCCAGAAAAGGGGCGTCCTCGCGCCGCGGGTCTGAAGCGGGATCAGCGGCGACCATGGTGGAACCCATCCTTCTTCGCGGATGCGTGAGGCGAGACTCTCGATCGTGCCGGCTTGCAGCAGCGTCGCCAGCGGCAGCTCACGACCGAACTCCGTTTCGATGCGCACGAACATCCGCACGGCCAGAAGGGACTCACCACCGAGCTCGAAGAAGTTGTCGTGAACGCCGACCGCTGGGATGCGCAGAATGTCACACCAGATTCTCGCGAGGCGTTGCTCGATGTCGTCTCGAGGCGCTACGCTCGCTTCCTCTGTCTGGCCCACAGTTCGCTCCGGCGCGGGAAGCGCCTTGCGATCGACCTTTCCGTTCGGGGTCAGCGGCAGTTCGGTGAGTCGGACGAAGAACGCCGGCACCATGTACTCGGGCAGGGACTCTTTGAGGAACGACTTCAGCTCGCTGACCGGCACAGGCTCGCCCTCGGCGATCCAATACGCGGCGAGCGCCTTTCCGCCGGGGGCGTCGGTACGGACCGTGACGACGGCGTCAGCGATTCCAACATGGCGGCGAAGCGCCGCTTCGATCTCGCCCAGTTCGATCCGGTAACCGCGGAGCTTCACCTGATTGTCGAGGCGGTTGAGATACTCGAGCTCACCGTCGGGCAACCAGCGCACCGCGTCGCCGGTTTTGTACATCCGCGCGCCGGAGTCGCTCAGGAACGGGTTGTGGATGAACCGCTCCGCCGTCAACTCGTCGCGGTTGAGATAGCCGCGCGCGACGCCATCACCGCCGATGTGCAGTTCTCCTGGAACGCCGATCGGGACCGGCCCCAGCGCGGAATCGAGCACGTAGACCTGCGTGTTCGCGATCGGCTTTCCGATCGGCACGGTGGCCGTGCGGCCCGGCGTCACGCGGTGCAGCGTCGACCAGATGGTGGTCTCGGTCGGTCCGTACATGTTCCACAACGAGCCGCAGCGCTCCAGCAGACGATCAGCGAGATCGCGCGCGAGCGCTTCGCCACCACAGAGAAGTTTCAGACGGCGGCTCCCGGCCCACCCCGTGTCCAGGAGCATGCGCCACGTGGCCGGCGTAGCCTGAACCACCGTCGCGCTGCTCAGTTCGATGACTTCCGCGAGACGCCGCGCGTCCGCAGCGACCTCACGGCCGATGAGCACGAGCTGAGCGCCCGTGGTGAGCGGGAGATAGAGCTCCAGCCCGGCGATGTCGAAAGAGAGTGTGGTCAGGCCGATCACCACGTCGTCTTCCGTCAGCCCCGGCTCGCGGCGCATCGTCTGGAGGAAGTTCACCACGGCCCGATGCGGCAGCTGGACGCCCTTGGGCTTCCCGGTCGAGCCCGACGTGTAGATCACGTAGGCGAGGTTTTCCGTGGTTCCGGTGGGAACAGCGTTCTCCTCGCTCTCGGACCATGACGTGTGCCAGCCATCGTCGAGCGGAAGAAGACGCGCGCCATGCGTGGCGATCAGATCTGCGAGCGACGGTTGCGTGAGGAGTACCGCCGCGCGGGAGTCCTCCAGCATCAGCTCGAGTCGATCTTTCGGGTAGCTGGGATCCAGTGGCACATAGGCGCCGCCGGCCTTGAGGATTCCTAGGAGCGCGACGACCATGTCCGTCGATCGCTCGAGCAGGATGGCGACGAACACGTCGGGACCGACGCCGAGCGTGCGGAGTCGATGCGCGATCCGATTGGCGCGACCGTTGAGCTCCGCGTAGGTCAGCGATTGGTCGCTGAATCGCAGCGCGATGCGTTCGGGATGCAACGCCGCGTGCGACTCGAACAACTCGTGGACGAACCGTTCCCGAGGATAGTCCGCGCGCGTGTCGTTCCATTCGACCAGCAGCTGCCGCCGCTCTTCGTCACTGAGCAGCGGCAGCTTGGAAACCGGCGCCTCGAGTGCGCTCGGTACAGCCGTGAGGAGCGTCCGTAGATGTCCGGCCATCCGCCGGATGGAGGGCTCGTCGAACCGGCGAGGATCCCACGCCAGTCTCACGGTCAGCGAGTCCAGCCACACAGTGAGCGTGAGTGGATACGACATCCGCTCGTGCAGCTCGACCTCTGCGCGACCTTTCAGGGGAGCACCCGGGCTGTCCCTCTCCAACACGACCAGGCTGTCGAAAAGGCCGGTTCCAGCCGGCACGCCGCTCCACCTCTGGATACTCGCCAGTGGGGCGTGTTCGTGAAGCCGCGCCTCGTGCTGCTCGCGCTCGACGCGCTGCAGGAACGTGGCTACGGTTTCACTGTCCGAGAAGCGAATGCGCGCGGGGATGGTGTTGATGAACAGACCGAGCATCCATTCTGCGTCAGGGACCGTTCCTTCCCGCCGGGACTCGGCGACGCCAAACACCACATCACTCTCGCCGCTCGTGCGAGCAAGCAGCAGGCCCCATGCGCCGACCAGCAGAGTGCGCAGGTCGATTCCGAGTCCGCGCAGCGCCTCGACGGTCTCCGTTGGCAGATCGACGGTGAGTTCCTCTTGGGTCGTCGAAGTGCGCTCACCCTCGAGCGGCAGGGACAAGAGAGGGGTGGGGGCGCTGAAACCACGCAGCCGCTCGCGCCAGAAGGCCTGTGCCGGCTTCAGGTCGAGCGCGTGCAGCCACTCGGCATACGTGCGAAAGGGAGCTCGCGTCCTCAGCAGAACCTCACGGTCATCGCGCAGAGAGTCGTACAGTTTCAGGAGCTCTTCCTGAAGCAGGATCACCGACTGCGTATCGAGCAAGACGTGGTGGAACGACCAGACCAGCACACTCTCCGAAGGGGTGAGCTCGAACAGAGCGACCCGGAAGAGCGGCGGCTGCGTGAGATCGAAGCCGCGGCTCCGATCGCTCTCGAGATACTCATCGATGGCGCGACGCTGCTCTCCCGCGGATCGCTCACCAAGCCGGTGCCGCGCCAGCGGAACTGTGATCGCGGCGTGCGTTTCCTGCCTCGGCTCTGGAAGACCTTCCCAGCGAATACTTGTGCGCAGCACGTCGTGTTGCTGGCCGAGACGCTGCCACGCTCGCTCGAGAGCGGGCACGTCCAGCGCCTCATGCCATCGGCAAACGAGGTGCTGCACCTGCGTCACCGCATGCTCGTCGAGCAGGCGATGAAAAAGAATCCCCTGCTGTGTGGGGGTCAGCGGGAACAGCCGCGCGGGCCCGTCGACTACCGCGGCAAAGCTCTGCATTGATCAGCGCAAAAGCAGAAATGATGCCGTTGACGGCCAGCAGTGAGGCAGTTTGCAGTAGGCAGTTTGCAGGAGCCAGCTAGGACCACCCGGCGTTCCGCCGGTCTTGATTCATCTCCTGCGTACTGCCTACTGCGACTCCCGCTGCAAACTACCGACAAAGGCGTCACCGACGCTCCTGAAATTCGAAAGTGTGGATGGCGTTGTCCTTGGTCATGCGACTGGGGATTGCGGTTGCGACAGCAATCCTTGCCGGGACACCAGCGAGCGCGGCTGTGTACTCCGTGGCGAAAAGCGGCAACGATGCCGCTGCCGGCACGATCGAGGCTCCGTTCCGCACGATCAGCAAAGCAGCAACGGTCGTGAGGCCGGGCGACACCGTGAACGTACGCGGTGGCATCTACTCCGAGAGAGTGATCATCTACTCGAAGGGAACGGCTTCCGCGCCGATCGTTTTCCGAGCGATGGCTGGTGAGATCGTCATTCTCGACGGCGGCACCATTCCTCCGAACGAACCCATCGTCGAACTGACCGGAACCCGGCACGTCGACTTCTCCGGTTTCGAGGTCCGGAACTCCCGCTACATAGGGATCGTGCTCTGGCACGCCCGGCACACGCGTGTCTTGGGCAACCATGTGCACCACACCACTCGCAACGGGATCTACGCGGGCGGAGCTACGCTGGGCCGGAGCTCCGACATCACGGTGTCGAACAACTCGGTGCACGATACGGTTCTGGAGAATCAGCGCCACGACATGCCCTCGGGCGGCTGGGCCGGCGCGGTCGTGGTCTCGAAGACGGAACGGGCCAGCATCAACAGAAACCGGATCTGGAACAATCATGGAGAAGGGCTGATCTCTCTGCTGAGCGATCATGCAGTGATCCGGTACAACGAGATCTTCGACAACTTCAGCGCCTACCTGTACCTCGACAACGCACGCTTCGTCACTGCCGACCGCAACCTGATTTACTCGACAGGCAACGCGCTTTATTTTCGGGACGGCAAGCCTGGCGCCGGCATCGCCATCGCCAACGAGACCAATCCTCAGATGAACCGCTCCAGAGCCAACGTCTTCACGAACAACGTAGTGATCGGAACCCGTTGGGGCTTCTACTACGGGAACTACCAGAGCGGCGGCGGGCTGCGAGACACGAGGGTGCTGCACAACACGTTTTCCGGAACGACCGAGGAGCTCGTACGCATCGAGGACGGACCCCATTCGAACAACATGATTACGAACAACACCTTTCTCCAGAGCGGATCGCGTGCCGCGGTGGTTGCAGGCGGCGGAGTCACTTATCGCGACAATGTCTGGTCCAGGGTTGTGCCGGAGAGCCCACCGTCGCGCGCCACATCCCCGGCGCCCGCGCCTCTTCCTTTCACGCGGCGCCCCGACTGAACCCGCCGAACTCGTCTGGCGATCGTCTTGCACAGGCGGCACGGCAGTTCTCAACATGAATTGCGGGGAAGATTGAGCGAGCACGGGAACAATGCAAACGCCGGCGGTGCCGGGCCGGCTACGCCGTCCGAACGTGACGGCTCCGCTGCGGCCGAGGTCCCCGACGCCACGGGCAAACCGGGCCCGCAGAGAAGCATTTCGCGAATCATTCTTCGCGACTGGAAGCGCGTGGCCCTCATCACGGCGGCCGTCACCGCGATCGCCTGGATCCTGGCCTCGATGCAGCCTTCACGGTACCGCGCGCACACACTGGCCGCAGTCGCACCGCTGGCCGGCGCACTGGAGACGACGGACTATCTTCGCGGCCTGGAGGTGCTCGAACGCCGGACCGTGGTGACGACGATTGCCGCACTCGCTTCCACGGCACAGACTCGCGCTCAGGCGGGTGCCGCTCCCAGCGATCAGATCGCAGCAACCGTCGTACCGAACACCAACCTGTTTCGCGTGGAAGTCGAAGGGGCCGACGCCGCCCAGACTGCGGCCGTTGCCAACCGCGTGACGCAACTGCTCAGCGCGCAGACGACGGCGATCTACAAATACTACGGAGTGACGACCATCGCCGCGGCCGTGCCTCCCAGCGAACCGTTCGAGGCTCGCTCCCCCCGCGCGATCGCAACCGGCCCGATCATCGGACTCCTCCTCGGTCTCGTCGCGGCGTACGCAAGCCACCGGCGCTCTCCCCTGCGCGGTACGAGGACATGACTCCGGCGGCTCCCATATTCAGGCGGCGCAGCTTTCTTCCCTACGCAATTGGCTTCGATCTCGCCCTCATCGCCGTAGGCGCCAGCCTGCTCCTCCCCACTCGATCTGGAGCGATCCTGCTGCCATTCCTCGGTGCCGTGGCACTGGCGGCATGGCGCGGTGGATGGAGAGTGGGATTGGCGACGACGGCATTCTCGCTCCTCGCGATCGTCATCACGTTCGGGGCGAACGTTCCGACCGGGCAGCTGCTGCTCTTCGTTCTCTCCGGCATCGCGGCGTCCGCACTTCTCGACGCAACGCGGGGCGGCGCGGAACCGGCGACGTCAGACAGCGCGGCTGCGGAGAGTGAGCCTGGCGACCTCCAGACGCTTGCACACTCCCGCAGAGCGGTTGAGTTTCGACGGCGCGCGCTCCCCCTCGTGATGTACGCCGGTCTGCCAGCCTTGGTGCTGATCGTGTATTTGAACCTCTCCTACATCCTCATCGAGAACTTCTCGATTCCATCGGTCCTGCAGCCTTTCATCCTCGTGCTGGCCGGCCTCATTCTGCATTTTCGGGACTCCCTGCGGCCTGAAACGGTGGTCCTTCAGGCACCCGCCCTCGCGCTGATCGGCTATTGCCTCGTGGTGTTCGCCAGCAGCAGCTGGGCACGCGACGCCGCAGTCGCAGATCTCGAGCTGACGGACCTCATCAAGAGTCTGATGCTGCTGATCGTGGCCGCCAGCCTCGCGGCTTCGTGGCGTGCGCTGAGGGGCGCTCTGATCGCACTGGTCGCCGCCGCAGTGTTCCTGTCCTTGATCGCCCTCGTGCAGGTGGGACTTGGCGACCCCAGTCGTCAGTTTGGCGGGTTGTCAGAAATCGAAGAAGGGCACCTGTTCGGGGACCGCAGCGAACTGCGGCCGGGTGGGCCGGTCGGCGATCCCAACTACTTCGCACGGATCCTGATCCTTGCTTTTCCGGCCGCCGCATTCCTCGGCGTCGGCAGACGGAGTCGCACCGAACAAGCTACCTATCTGGCCGGTGCTGCCGTGATCGGACTGGCCATCCTTTTCACGTATTCGCGCGGCGGAATGCTTTCACTGGCGGCGGTCTGTCTGCTCTTATTGATTTTGCGCCGCGTCCGGATCACGCGAGTGACCGTCCTGATCGCGGTGGTCCTCCTGGCTGCTCTGATGCCCACCAACGTCGGCCAGCGTCTGCTGACGATCGAGACTCTGATCAGCACAGGCTCTGCGGATGGTGCCAATGACTCCTCCATGGACAAACGCAAGCAGCTGCTGGCGGTCGCCTGGCGCATGTTCAACGACCATCCTCTCGCAGGCGTCGGGGTGGGCAACTTCGGGAGCCACTATGGAACTTACGCGAACCAGGTTGGATTCGCCGGCCCCGACTACACGCCTCTCGGAGTTCGGCAGTACGCGCACAATCTCTACCTGGAAGCCGCCGTCGAGACCGGCCTCCTGGGCCTCCTCGCCCTCGGCGCCGCGATGGCTGTGGCACTGGCCGCGCTGTACAGAGCACGCAGAACGCTGCTGGGGCGTGGCGAGACCGCGCATGCAGCGATGGTCACCGCCGTCGCGATCGCCATCATCGGCTATCTACTCTCCAGCGCCTTTCTGCACCACAGCGGAGTTCACCGCTATCTCTGGCTGATTCTGGGACTGGGCGTGGCTGCCGTCAGACTGACCGGGAACGCAGGAGACGCGTTCGAGGATCGGCGAGAGTTCTCCGTGGTGCCTGATCGAGGTTGAAGAAGCGGAGTGTCCTCGGTTTTCTCCTTTTCAATTTTCAATCTTCAATTCCCGTTCACTAAGGCTCGCAGCACAGCGTTGCGAATGGTCCGGCGGGACCAGATGCGCTGGGGCATGGGCAGGTCCTCACCGGCTCCTTTCGCCAGCGCCCGCAGACCTTTCGTGATCGTGAAGAACTGGAGTGCCTCGCGATCGGGTCGGCGTCCGGGACAATAGCCCTCGAAGAACCGCTCGGCCAGATCAGGGAAGCGCAGCCGGAAGCGCCTTCGCAGAAGGTCGCATCGGATGAGGAAGAACGCGGCGTCCTCGAACGCCAGTCCGTCACGGAAGGACTCGAAGTCGATCACCGTGACCCTGGCGCCGTCGAAAAAAATGTTGCCCGGCCAATAGTCGTCGTGATGTCCGGCGACGGCGAGAGGCCGCATCCTCAGCCGGCCTTCCAGCCGGTCCAGTTGCTGGACAATCTTCCCGCGTGAGCGGTGGATGATGCGGTCTGTGGCGCCTAGATGCGCGACGTCTTCCACTGCGATTCTGATGAACCCGGCCAACAGGTCGCGGCCATCTTCGCTGCGGCGCGTGGCCTTCTGCATCGCTGCCAGCCACGCGCCTGCACCTCGAACGCCATCGCCG
>JANMSA010000677.1:0-9506 GCA_031388865.1 Acidobacteriota bacterium
GAAAGGGGCCTGGGGCGCGTCTTCTCCGATGCGCGTATTCAGCAGGAAACGTTGCCCATCGGGTGTCATGTCGATGGATGGCGGCGAGGCCATCACGGATCGGAAAGGAAAGAGGGCCTTCGCGGGGCCGATCTGCGGCCGATCGGTGAACGTGATCGGGACGAGCATCATGCTCGTCGGACTGATGGCCGAGTAGAAAAGCGCTTTTCCGTTCTTTCGCCAGCGGGGACCGATCCCCCCGGTCGCGGAGATCTGCCACTTCGCGCCGGTGGCTGGGAACGGAGCGACGTAAACTTCGAACCGGCCGGTCTCGTTCGTCTGAAAGGCGACCCATTTCCCGTCAGGGGACATCGCGCCATTGCCTTCATTGTTCTTGGTTCCCGCGTACTGATGCGACTTGCCATCAGCGAAAGAGTAGTACCAGAGGTCAAAATTACCCAAGTTGAAAACGGTGTACCAGAGTAATTGCCCATCCGCCGAGAAATGGGTAGGAGTCTTGTTCCCATTCGTTGCCACCAGAAGCTGCTCGCTGCCTGTTGCGAGATCTTTGATGTAGATGTCTGAGGAACTGCGGTCTTTTTTCGAGCGAAGACTGGAGGCGTAAGCGATCCGTTTGCCATCAGGCGACCAGACCGGATTGTTGTCCACACTGTCGGCGAAAGTGAGGCGGCTCTTGACGCCGCGCTGCAACTCGAGCGTCCAGAGATTGCGCGGCATCGCGCCGCTGCGCAAGGAGTAAGCCACCATCGTGCCGTCGGGCGAGAGGCGGATCCTTCCATAGGCTTCCGGATTTCCTGCGGCGCCGATTTCCTTCCCACTGGCGTCCAGCCACACGAGCTTGGAGTTGACGATGGAATTTCCGCCCCGGTAGACAACGCTGCCGCTCACAGAAATGTCGATGACGAAACGGGAGAAGACCGGATCGTACTCGATGTTCTGCTCGCCAAGCGCCAACGCGTCGCCCTCGGTCGTCAGTTGTTCGACGTCGAATCGTTCCGCCATCAGATTCTGATCGCGCACGTAGAACAGGTGCTCGCCGTAGAACAGAGGTTGAGAGCTGGCCTGGATCAACGGCTTGCGCATCTTCTGCGCAGTGCTTCCAACGGAGATCATGTTGCCCGGGTCTTCTCCTCCACTCGCACCTCCAAGGAAGAGAAAATGAATGCCGTCGGGGAGAAAGAGCGGCCAGCGATGCGTACCCTGCTCTGCACTCAGTTCGGTGACCTCCACGGGCACCCCACCTGAGGCGGAAATCCGCATGATCGGGCCGTTGCGCTGGCCGAAGACGATCGTTCCCTTGCGATTCCAGCTTCCTCCCCGGCCACCGTTCACTTCGCAGAGCGGAATGGGCGACCCACCACTCCATTGCGTTTTTTTCAGCCTGCCGTCTGCGAAGAACGCCACGTGGCGCCCGTCGGGAGACCAGAATGGATAGCGGGCATCTTCAGTACCCGGCAGCTCGCGCGCCGTGGCCGAGTCGAGCGAGCGAAGCAGAAGCACGCGCGATTTCCCAGGAAACGATGCCGTAAAGACCACGCGCTTTCTATCCGGTGAGATCGATGGAGCTTCCCCTTCGGTCGCGAACTCGGCCCCGGGGGGGAGCAGCAGCGATGTGCGAATGGGACTCACGCGTGCATGCTCGGCCCTGTCGCTCCAGACGTGGAGGGCTAGCAGCGTTGTGGCCAGCGCGAGCAGCGCCGCGAGCCCCCAGGCCATCCGCTCGCGGTTCTTCCGGCGCATCACCGTCGGTGCAGCGACGCCCGCCTGCGACCCCATCTCCGCGATCGCCTGCAGCTCGAGGCGCAGATCGTGGGCGCTCTGATAACGGTCGTCCGGATCCTTCTCCAGGCAAATGCGCACGAGCCGGTCGAGAGCGGGCGGGGTGAGAGGCTGAATGGAGGCGATGGAAGGGGGATCCGTAGTGAGGATTGCGGCGATCAGACTGGCCTTGCTCTTTCCGCTGAACGCACGCCGTCCCGTCATCATCTCGTACAGCACTGCGCCGAAAGCGAAGATGTCGGTACGGGAGTCGACCCCCTGACCCTCGACCTGCTCGGTCGCCATGTACTGGAACGTGCCGACGTTGGTGCCCTCCTCAGTGATTGACTTCCGTTCCGTCCGAAGGCTGGTCAGCTCGGCGATGACCCCGGTCTCGTTCTCTTTGGCCAGCCCAAAGTCGAGGAGCTTCGCTCCTGCCTTCGTGATCATGACGTTGCCCGGCTTCAGATCACGATGCGTGATGCCGGCGCGGTGCGCCCGGTCGAGTGCCTCGGCGATCTGCGCTCCAAACTTGAGTACCTCGGCGAGCGGGAGTGGACCGCGTGCAATCCTTTCAGCGAGCGTGTCGCCTTCGAGCAGCTCCATCACCAGATACTCGACGCCGTCTTCAGTCCCGACGTCGTGGAGCGTACAGATGTGCGGGTGATTGAGCTGCGAGATCGTCTTCGCTTCGCGTTCGAAACGGAGCTTCAGCGAAGAATTGGTGGCGAACTCGGAGGGAAGTACCTTGATGGCGACATTCCGCTCCAGCCGCGTGTCCCTCGCTTTGAACACTTCCCCCATTCCCCCCGCGCCGATCGGCGCGAGAATCTCATAGGGTCCGAGTCGGGAACCGGTCGTGATCTGCATGCAGGTGGGTGTGCAGCATCATCGCTCAATCCCCTTGGGGACGGCAATGCACTGGAAGGTTCATCACCACTTCCACGGCTTTTCGAGCCTTCGAGTCTTCGAGGGGACCGGGAGTCTCAGAGTGTCAAAGTCTCAAAGGGCATGACTCCAACGATCTTTGCGACTTTGAGACTTTACGACCTTAAGACTCCTCGAAGACTCGAAGACTCGAAGACCCGAAGACCCGAAGACCCGAAGACTCGAAGACTGGAAGACTCGAAGACTGGAAGACTCGAAGACTTGTAGACTAATGTGGATGAACACGTCCGGCCGCAGTGCGACCTACGCCCTGACGGTGCTCACCTTCATCAATCTCTTCAACTACATCGACCGGCAGGTGCTCTCCGCTCTGGTCGAGCCTGTGAAGGCGGACCTCGGTCTGACCGACGTGCAGATGGGCTTCATCGCGTCGGCATTCATCATCGTCTACGCCCTCACCTCACCCGTTTTCGGTGCGCTGGGCGACAAGCGCAGGCGGCCACCGCTCATTGCGTTGGGCGTCGCAATCTGGAGTGTGGCCACAGGGCTGGGCGGGTTCGCGCGCGGGTTCTGGACCTTGTTCCTGGCGCGGTCGGCGGTGGGTGTGGGCGAGGCCGCGTACGGCACGATCGCTCCCGCTCTCCTCGCGGATTACTTTCCGCTCGAGAAGCGGGGCCGTGTGCTCGCCGTTTTCTTCGCAGCGATCCCCATCGGATCCGCAGCGGGGTATGTCCTGGGCGGTTTCGCGGAGCAGCATTTCGGCTGGCGCGCGGCGTTCTGGATCGCCGGCTTCCCGGGGATCCTGCTGGCCCTCCTGGCGCTGGTGGTGAAGGATGTCCCGAGGGGTCAGCACGACCTGCATACGCATGTCCCGCGCGTTTCCGGCTCCGCGTACCGCGACCTTCTTCGGAACCGTCCGTACATCCTCGCGGTGCTCGGTTACGCCGCTTACACATTCGCGCTCGGAGGTCTGGCTTTCTGGATGCCGGCGTTTCTCGAGCGCACACGTGGCATGACTCGGTCCGAGGCGACAGTGACCTTCGGCGCGGTCGTGATCGTGACGGGGTTCGCCGGGACGTTTCTGGGCGGATGGCTGGGCGACAAGCTGCTCGCGCGGACCAGACAGTCGTACCTCTGGGTTTCCGGGGTGGCCACGCTCCTGGCTGCGCCGCTGACCTTCGTCGCGCTGTCGAGCCCCTCCCGAAACGTCTACCTCGTCACCATCGTGCTCGCCCAGGTGCTGATCTTCATGTGCACAGGACCGATCAACTCCGCGATCGTCAACGCGGTGTCCCCGCTCGAACGCGCGACCGCAGTGGGACTGTCCGTTCTCACGATGCACTTCCTCGGCGACATCCCGTCGCCGCCGCTCATCGGCATCCTTTCCGATCGCAGCTCGCTCGAGCGAGCGGTGCTGATCGTTCCGGTGGCGATCCTCATCGCGGGCATCATCTGGACTTACGCCGCATGGCACGGCGGGCGGACCACCGCAAGAAAATCGTGAGAAACGGCGTCACCCGATTCTTCCTCTTTTGCCTGCGGATCTTTTTCCGTCGCATCGAAGTCGTCGGCCGCGAGCGCGTACCCGCGGCCGGACCGGTCGTTTTCGCCGTCAACCATCCCAACGGCCTCGTCGATCCGCTGTTCCTGCTCTGCTTTGCAGGCCGGCCGGTGTCGTTCCTGGCGAAGGCCCCGCTGTTCCGATATCCGTTCATCGGCTGGATCGTGCGCACCTTCGAAACAATCCCCGTGTACCGCAAGCAGGATCAGACATCGGCGCAGGCGGACCAGAGCGGATCGAATCAGGGAATGTTCGAACGCGCCCGCGGCGTGCTGCGCAACGGCGGGAGTATCGCCGTCTTTCCCGAGGGAACGACGCACGATGATCCGCAGTTGCGCGAGCTGAAGACCGGAGCCGCGCGCATCGCCCTCGGTACCGGCCTGGGCGCCACGGTGGTCATTCCCACGGGCATCTACTACACCGCGAAGCATGTGTTTCGAAGCGACGCTCTGGTGATGATCGGCGAGCCTTTGCATGTCGTTTCGGAAAGCGCGGGCGAGCCCGACACGGAGGCGGTGGAACGGTTGACCTCTCAGATCGACGCCGGCATCGACGCGGTCACGCTGCAGGCTGACTCGCATGCCGCACTGGAGCTGATCGCGCGCGCGGAGGACATCTTCACGGCGGACGACGAGCAGCCGCTGTCCGAGGAGTTCGCGTTACGGCGGCGGTTTGTCGAGGGGTATCACTATCTGCGCAAGCACGATCCCCAGCGGCTGGAGCGGCTGCAACAGAAGATCGCGCAGTTCGAGGCGGAGCTCGGTCGGGCGAGGCTCGATGTGCATGAGCTGAAGCCGCGCATCAGCGCGGCGCGGCTTCTCCGGGTCTTGATCCTGATGCCCATCGCGATCGTGGGCACCTTCGTGAATTATCCGGCCTATGTGCTGATCCGGGCGCTGGCACACCGCTTCTCGCAAGGCGAGAGCGCGGTGCGCGCGACGATCAAGTTTCTGGGAGCTCTGGCTCTCTATCCGCTGACCTACCTGATCGTGGCGATTCTGGCCGGAGCGCGCTTCGGGTGGGGTACCGGCGTCGTTACGCTGCTCGTGCTCCCTGTTGTCGCTTATGTCGCGCTGCGCGTTCTCGAGGACATCGACGACATCATCGGTGACGTGCGTGCGCTCCTCTATCCGCGCGAGCACCTCGTCGCACAGCGGCGCGGGATCCTCGCGGACCTCGTCGAGGTTGCGCGGGAGATGGATGCCTAGTTAGTGTTCGAGCACGCTGTCATCCAGGGGCGTGAGTCGAGGGACCCGGGTGGGTGGGGCAGCAGCTCGAGTCCTGAGCCGTGGCGGGAAACGTCATTACTCTCGCGCAATTCTGATGAAAGACAAACCAGTAGTCAGTAGGCCCCACCCGTGGGGTGCCCTCTTCACTGCCTACTGCCTACTGCCCACTGCCTGCCAAACAAAAAGGGCGAGCCGTGCGGCTCGCCCATTCCCGTGAGACGTGGAATGATACTTAGTACATGCCGCCCATGCCGCCGCCCATGCCGGCACCGGGGTTGCCGCCGCCACCCTTTTCGTCTTCCTTGATCTCGGAGATGAGGGCTTCGGTGGTGAGCATCAGACCAGCGATGGACGATGCGTTGACGAGAGCCTGCTTGGTGACCTTGGCCGGATCGATGATGCCTTCCGCGATCATGTCGACCGGTTCGCCATGCTCCTTGCGAACGTCGAAGCCCCAGGAGCCGCCTTTGGAGCGGACCAGGTTCAGCAGCACGGAGCCTTCCAGACCGGCGTTGGCGACGATCTGACGGAACGGCTCTTCGAGCGCGCGCTTGATCACGTTGACGCCGACGCGAACGTCGCCCTCGGCCTTCACGGCATCGACGGCCTCGATGGCGCGGAGCAGAGCGATCCCGCCACCTGCGACGATGCCTTCTTCGACGGCAGCCTTGGTGGCGTGCATCGCATCTTCAACGCGGGCCTTCTTCTCTTTCATCTCGGTTTCGGTAGCAGCACCGACCTTGATGACGGCCACGCCGCCGACGAGCTTCGCGAGACGCTCCTGCAGCTTCTCACGGTCGTAGTCCGAGGTGGTGTCCTCGATCTGCGCGCGGATCTGCTTGACGCGGCCGGCGATGACGTCCTTGCGGGTCTTGTCGTCCGTGTCGGTGACCAGGGTGGTGTTGTCCTTGTCGATGACGACGCGCTTGGAGTCGCCCAGGTCTTCCCACTTCACGTTCTCGAGCTTCACGCCGATGTCCTCGGAGATCAGCTTGCCGCCCGTGAGGATGGCGATGTCTTCGAGCATGGCTTTGCGGCGATCGCCGAAGCCAGGCGCTTTGACAGCGGCCACGTTGAGCGTGCCGCGGAGCTTGTTGACGACGAGCGTGGCCAGGGCCTCGCCCTCGACGTCCTCAGCGATGATGAGCATGGGCTTGCCCTGACGCGCAACCTGCTCGAGGATCGGCAGGAGGTCCTTCATCGAGGAGATCTTCTTCTCGTAGATGAGAATCTTGGCGTTCTCGAGGGCGACTTCCATGCGCTCCGGATCGGTCACGAAGTACGGGGAGAGATAGCCGCGATCGAACTGCATGCCTTCGACGACTTCGAGGATCGTGTCGAGGCCGCGGGCTTCTTCGACGGTGATGACGCCGTCCTTACCGACCTTCTCCATCGCCTGAGCGATGATCGAGCCGATCTCTTCATCGTTGTTCGCGGAGATGGTGCCGATGTGCTGGATGTCCTTGCCCTCGACCGGACGGGCAATCTTCTCGATGTAGGCCACCGCGGCGCGCACGGCCAGCTCGATGCCCTTCTTGATGTCCATTGGATTCGCGCCCGCGGTGACGTTCTTCACGCCTTCGCGGAAGATCGCCTGCGCCAGGACGGTCGCTGTGGTGGTGCCGTCGCCGGCGATGTCGGAGGTCTTGGAGGCAACCTCACGGACCATCTGGGCGCCCGCGTTCTCCAGTTCGTCCTTGAGCTCGATCTCCTTGGCGACGGTCACGCCGTCCTTGGTGATCGTGGGGGAGCCGAACTTCTTCTCGATGACGACGTTGCGGCCTTTCGGGCCAAGGGTGACCTTGACCGCATCGGCGAGCTTGTTCACGCCGCGCAGGATTGCCTGGCGGGCGTCTTCGCTGTACGTAATTCTCTTAGCCATGTATGTCTCCTTATCCTTCGAGGATCGCGAGCACTTCGTCTTCGCGAAGGATGGTGTAGTCGACGCCGTCGAGCTTGATCTCGGTACCGGAGTACTTGCCGATCAGGATGGTGTCGCCCTTCTTGACGTCGAGCTTGATCCGCTTGCCGTCATCATTGAACTTGCCCTCGCCGACGGCGACGACTTCCGCTTCCTGCGGTTTCTCTTTGGTGGTGTCCGGGATGTAGAGGCCTGAGGCCGTCTTTTCCTGAGCTTCCTTGCGCCGGACGACGATGCGGTCGTACAGCGGGCGGAGTTTCACGTCGATTGCTGCTGCTGCTGACATGTGTGTATCTCCTTTCGATTGAGTCGCTTGGATAGAATGACGACGCGACTGGCCGTCGGTGGGTCGTTCCTGAAGGAGGGTGAGCAATTAGCACTCATGCCTCGGGAGTGCTAACAATAGGACGGCTGAAAAATTCTGTCAAGAGGGGCCGTGTGACGGCTGACGGCGTGGGGGTGAACGTTGTTGTCATCGGTTGACGGTGGGCTCACCGGTTTCTGCAACGCCGCAGGAGGGAACGGCGCGAGTGCGCTCGGCAACCAGCGTCATCGCCAGCTCGTCCGCGACCCCTGCCGGGGTCGATCCTTTCCGGGCCGTTGAACCGGTGGTCGCTCGCTTCGCTCTCACCACCGGCTACCGTACGAGCCGCCTCCAGCGGCTTCCAGCGCCTGGCGGCGCCCGCAGCGAAACACGGCCGGGCCACGCCGTGGCCGCGGCACGCAGGCTCTGACGGGGAGAGGGACGTTTCCTGGTTCTGCCGCCGGAGGCATCGCGTACGGTAGCCGCCTCCAGCGGCTTCCAGCGCCTGGCGGCGCCCGCAGCGAAGCACGGCCGGGGCTCCGTCGCCGCCCGCGGCCACGGCCGGGGCCACGCCGTGGCCGTCCACGCAGGCTCTGACGGGGCGGGGAACGTTTCCTGGTTCTGCCGCTGGAGGCGGCGCGTACGGTAGCCGGTGGTGTGAGCGAAGCGAGCGACCACCGGATCGGCCGGTCCGCCTGATTTTCGACCCCGGCAGGGGTCGCGGAGATTGTGGAGTGCGACGCGCGAGCGTGTCCGGCTAAAGCCGGTTCCGGCGCCGCATCCTGGTGGGTTTGATCCACCCGTTCTTCCAGAACCACACCAGCATGGTCACTGCGGTGACGAGCATCAGGCTGAGAGAGAATGGGTAGCCGTGCAGCCACTTGAGCTCCGGCATGTTGTCGAAGTTCATGCCGTAGATCCCGGCGATCAGCGTGAGCGGAAGCATGATCGCGGAGAAGATCGTCAGCACCTTCATCGTGTCGTTGGTGCGGTTTGCAACCACCGAGAGATACGCGTCCATGGTCCCGGTCATCTGATCGCGGTCCACGTCGATGGTCTCGCTGACGCGGAACATGTGGTCGTACGTATCGCGGAAGTAGATCAGGTGCTCGCGCTGGATGAAACGCGCGTCTCCCCGCGAGATCTGATTGAGCAGCTCGCGCTGGGGCAGCGTGTGGCGGCGCAGCACGTTGATGTCGCGCTTGAGGTGCAGCAGCTCATCGAGATGGGTCTCGTCCGCGTTGTCGAAGATGCGGTCCTGCAGATCGTCCACCGCTTCCTCGATCTGTTCGATGAGCGGAAAGTGAGCGTCGACCATCTGATCCACGATGCTGTACAGGAGGAAGTCGAGGCCACGCTCGAACGGTCGCCGGTCGCCGGACAGACGGCTGTGCACGTCGTCGATGGCGCGCAGAGGCCGGCGATGGACAGTGAATAAAAAGTTCGAGCCGAGAAAGGCGGCGATCTTGAACGTCTCGGACTGATGCTGGGAAAGGTTCACATCCACGGTGCGGAAGATGAAGAAGTCGTACAGGGAGAAGGAATCGTACTTGGGCAGGGTGCTCGGCGAGAGCGTGTCTTCCGCGGCCAGCTCATGGAAGCCGAAACGCTCCTCGAGCAATGGCTCGATGACCTCGTTCACCGGCTCCTGAATGTCCACCCACAGCTTGTCGTCGGACTCGCGACGCCACTCGTCGATGAGCGAGACATCGCCCTGCCGGAAGGCGCCGTCGCGGATGAGGGATACGCGGATGATGGTCATTGAATGAGGGCCGAGGGCCGAGGGCCGAGAGCCGAGGGGAGAAACCGGCGACACGGGAGATGCGAGCGTGTGAGCGCGGGGTG
>JANMSA010000682.1:0-2750 GCA_031388865.1 Acidobacteriota bacterium
CTTTCGACAAGAATTGTCCGGACAAACGCTTCGAATCCAATCAGCTCCCCACGCGGATCAACCTCCCTGTCCGCGCGCGCACGAACCAGCACGCGGCGGGCGCTGTCGCCAAGTCCCGCGCGAGCGAGCACAGCCGCGGCCACGACCTGCCCCTCACGCCGCAAGTACTCCCGCTGCTGCGGCGGTCCGGCCCGCTCGAGCTGCTCGGCGCGACGCCATACTTCATTCGGGTCGGGGGTGACTGCCTTCGTCGTCATGATCCAGAGCTGGCACCGCGCGGCCGCCAAGTGCTCGGGAAACCGGCGCGCGGCCTCGTCGCACCAGCGTTGCGCGTTCGGAAACTGCTCCAGATCGTACGAGGTTACATAGAGCCGCCACAGTATGTCGGGGGCGGCGGTGAGGAAAGCGTCCGATTCGTAAGCCCGGCGCGCGAGGTTGTGGGATTCGACCACATCCTGTTTCTGGTACTGGATCCAGCTGAGGACGTTCAACGCCACGGCCTGGGTCGGGTTCGCGGTGATGGCAGCGCGTAAATCCCGTTCAGCCATCCGAATCGCGCCGTCGCGCTTTTTCTCGTCGTCGAGGAGGCCGCGTCCGATGCGGCGAACCTGGAGCGTTCCGCGCAGCTCGAGCGCGCTCGCGTCCCGCGGATTGAGGGCGATCGCGCGGTCGGCGTGACGAAACGCGATGTCGATCCATTTGGCCGCCTCGCCGACGTCCCGGGTCAGTCGTTCGTGACGTGAAGCGAGAACACCTCGCAGCACGATCGGCTCCGCCCACTGTGGATCCCGTGCCTCCGCCTGGGCGAGCAGGGTGTCGGCAGCAAGGAGCTGTCGCGTAGCCCCGGCATTGTTGCTCGCCTGAGCGAGCGAGTCAGCGTCCTTGCGCAGCTTTTCCGCGCGCTGCACCATCGACCACGCCACGGCGTTGCGCGTGCCCGCGCGCAACGCCTGGAGCCGCACTTCGTCACCCAGCCACTCCCGCAGCATTCCGGATATTTTTTGCGCGAGCTTGTCGCCGAGCATCAGCGGATCGCCCAACGGCTCCACGACCGATGCGCGTCTCACATCCGCGCCGCTGTTTCCGTCGACGAGCCGAACATTGACTCGCACACGATCGCCGTCGGGCTCGACGGTGCCTTCGACGAGCGTCCCGGCCTCGAGGGTCCGGGCAATGCTGTCGCGCGGAACCTCCCTGGCGCGGAATGGCCGGACCCCGCCGACGGAGATCACATCCAGTCCCGTCACCTGACTCAGTCCTTCTATCAGTGACTCACTTAGACCATCGGCGAGATATCCGAGTCGCTTGTCGGGGCTGAGATCGCTGAAGTAAAGCACCGCCAGCCGCTGCGCGCGGAACTCACCGGGCCCCGCCGGCGTGGACTGGGCGCCGCTGTCCAGCAGAAAGCTCCTACCCGCCCACGCCGCCGCGCTCACGGCGATCAGTCCGGCCGCTACCGGCAACGCGAGTCCGCGCCAGTTTCTCGTCTTCACCCTTCGGGCGCCCGTACGACGCCTGCTTCGAGTCCCTACGTACGCTCCGCTCTGGTCACACGCCCTCAACGCGGCGGCGAACTCTGCCGCCGTCGCGAAACGGTCCGCGGGTACCTTTGCCAAAGCGCGCAGAACGGCATCCTCGACCTCTTCGGGGATGGTGTTGCGCACGATGGTCAGCGACGGAACCTGGTCGAGTGAATGGCGGGCCATTAGCGCCTGGCTGGTGCGTCCCGTAAATGGCGGCGACCCGACGAGCATCTCATAAAGGACGCAACCGAGACTGTAGATGTCGCTCCGGCCATCGAGACCGGGGTCGGCCATCCCCTGCTCGGGACTCATGTAGGTCGGCGTCCCGAGCGAGATACCGGTCGACGTAAGCTTCGACTCGCCGAGTGCGCTGGCCGCGCGCGCAATTCCGAAGTCGGCCACGAGCGCTTGTCCGTCCGCCAGGAGAATGTTCTCCGGCTTGATGTCGCGATGGATGATGCCGCGGCGATGCGAGTGATCCAGCGCGCTGGCTACCTCGCAGGTAATGCGCAGCGCTTCGTCGACGGAAAGCTGGTGCTCATGGTTCAGCCGCGTCCGAAGCGATTCACCGGCGACGTACGGCATCACGTAATACAGCTCGCCTTGCGCTTCTCCGGAATCGTAAATAGGAAGTATGTGCGGATGGTTCAGGTGGGTGGCGAGGTCGATCTCGCGGCGGAAGCGTTCCGGACCCAGAGCGAAGCTCAGCTCCGAGAGAAGCACTTTGATCGCGACCTGCCGATTGTGCTTGATGTCCCTCGCCAGGTATACGGTCGCCATCGCCCCACGACCGAGCTCGCGCTCGATCTCATAGCGGTCGGAGATTGCGGTTCGCAGGCGGTCGAGAGAGGTCGGCATAGTTGACGGCCAACTATACGGTTGCGTCCCGCTCTTTACCAGAGTGGTACCCGGCTCGGAACCTATCTAAACGCGCGGCCCCGCTATGCGATCGAGGTCAGCCAGCCCGGCCAGGACGTCGCGCGGCTTGGAGCCGTCCGGCGGGCCGAGTATCCCGGCGAGATGGAGCTGGTCGATGATGCGCGCCGCCCGGCCGTAACCGACCTTGAGGCGCCGCTGGAGGAGCGACGTCGACCCATGCTGGTTCTGGATCACGATCTCCGCCGCGTCCCGGAACAGCTTGTCGCGATCGGTATGGTCCAGATCCTCGGCATCCGACCCGCCGGCTTCCTCTGCTTCCTTCTTCCGGATGGACTCGATGATGTCCTC
>JANMSA010000759.1:0-1789 GCA_031388865.1 Acidobacteriota bacterium
CTACAACGCAACGCTTTACGACGGTTCATACATGGAATGGAGCAGCGAAGCCACGGCCACGACTGCCGACAGGAAAGGAACTCGCAATGCACACGAAACTGATCCCCTTCCTCGAGTGGCGACGAACACTCGATGATCTGAGCCGTTCCTATGACGGCGCGATCGTGTCGGTAGAGATCCTCGGAGGAGAGGTCGGAGCCGAGGAGGAGGTGCACGAACAGCCGCTGCGCGGGATCACCTCCGACCGGAGCGGCGTGACCATTCGAGTCGAGAAACCGGGCGGTCTCCACCTCGACCACCACGTCGCCCACCCACAGAAAATCCGGATCCTCGAGACCGACGAAGGAGCGCTGATCGCCGTCGAGATCCAGGGCGGCGAAGGAATGCACAGTTCGGTGCAATTCCGCTCGCCGGCGCGTCCCGAGATCTTCGACCCTGCCGTCGAGTGAACCGGTTACCAGCCTGTCGCCGTGATCGATGGAGCCCGACGGCTACGGTCCACGAAAAACTTCGGAGAACCAACACGTGGCCCATCCAGGTGCTGGTGTCACGCGGACCGAAATCTACGTCTACGTGGAGGATCTGGCGACAAGCCTCGAGCGTGTGAGTTGACGCTGGCGCGCGGCTCCTCAGCGAGCCTGCCATGCGCTCGTGGGGAGATACCTGCGCCTACCTCGCGGATCCGGATGGGAATGTGGTCGTCCTCGCTGCCGAGGCAGGGTGAACCCCTTTACGGCCGCTGCATCTGCCGCCACCCTTCAGCGGCCTCGCGCAGGAGCTGTTCGATGTTGTGGCGAACGAGTGGCGTATCGACGTGCGGCGCGACGCGAACCTCCGGGATGGCATGGACGCGGGCCATGAGCGGGACGATCTCCGGCCCGCTCAGCGATTCGATCAGTTCATACAGGCCGCCAGTGCTCTCTTCCACGACGTTGTGCACCTTCAGAATGGCCGCGATCTGACCGATCTCTGTTGGCGACGGTGGTGGCACGAGAAGCGCTGCGAGCGCGGCGTGGTCGCGGTGAAGCTGCTGCTCTAATGGTGTGATTCCGCGGTGCTTGCGAAGCTCGGGGAAGAGAACACGTTCCTCGATAGCGATGTGCCGAAGCAGCCCGCGACGGAAACCGGCGTAGCTCTCCTGATCGCTCTCGTCTTCAGCGCGCAGGCAGGCGCTGAGTAGCGAATCCAGACGCTCGTGGTCCCGGGAGAGGAAATCAAGCAGTTCACCGGCCATCTGCAGACAGTGTACTCGTGGCGGATCGCGGTGACCTGACCCGCCACGGCCCGACGTGATCGATCAGTGATCGGCGCGAACCAGCGGGGATGGTTTCCGGGCATTTCCTCCACGGATGGAGGTTTCCCTGGCCAGCTTTCCCAGCTCGCGATTGGACATGCGCCGTCCGAGATCCGACTGGGCAATAATGCCGAGCAGGCGGCCGTCTTCGTCGATCACGGGCAGATGATGGACACGGTTTTCCTTCATGACCTGAGCCGCCTCGTCGAATGTCTCGTCGGGATGGATGGCAACGAGAGGCGACGACATGATGGCCGAGGCCGGGATCTCGGCAGCGTTCCATCCCCGTGCGACCGCGCGGCAGGCGATGTCTCGATCAGTGACGATGCCCACGACCTCGCCGGCGCATACGACGGGCACGGCGGCACAGTCGTGGTCGCGCATCAGCGTAGCCACAAGCTGAAGAGTCGTCGTCGGCTGGCAGGTGGCCGGGTCGGGGGTCATGGCATCTCGGACGTTCATGGTCGCTTCACCTCGCGTCTGGACGGTAGGGCC